>DASTAL010000464.1:0-8319 GCA_035712685.1 Rudaea sp.
ATCCAGCGCAGGCGGGCGATGACGCTGGACGCGGCGGCGGATTCCTCGCTCATCGGGTGTGGCCGGGCTTCAGCGGTTGCGCTCGGCCACGCGCGGTTCCGGCGCGGCGGCGCGCAGCAGCTCGATCAGGCCGGCGCGGTACTGCGGCATCCAGTTGCGCGGCACGCCGTAGCCATGGCCGACGTGCGGCAGGCTGACCACTTTTCCATTTTCAACTTTTTCCACAAAGCTCACCGTCGCCGGCGGGTTGCAGACCTTGTCGATGTCGCCCTGCAGGACGATCCACGGCGCCGGCACGCGCGGCACGGTGTTGAAGACGAAGCCGTAGGGCGGCTTGTGCTGCTTGTCCGCGGTCAGGCCCGTGTCTTCGCAGAACGGCTTGTGGTAGATGAGGTCGGGGCAGAATCCGAGCGTCATCGCCCCGGAAAAGCGTGTGTCCCCGGCCTGTGCCAGCGCCGCGTAGGCGAGCGTGGCGCCGGACGAATAACCGATCAGCAATGGCCGGTAATCCCGCGGCAGATTCATCGCCGACTTCACCTCGTTGCCGATGCGGGTCAGCGCGGCGGCGGCATCGCTGCACTGCCCCGTGCCGGAGTCCAGCGACTTGAGCAATGCCGGGGTGCTGAATCCCGCCACCCAGTAACCCAGACTTGCCGCCGTCTGCGCCATGTCCCATACGCCCAGTTCCCAGCCACCATCGCCCGAGGCGAACAGGGCCAGGCCCTTGGGCGTGCCTTGCGGCGCGTATACGGTCACCGCGCCGACCCCTTCGACATCGAGAATGCGCGCAGCTTTGGGATCGTGGGCGGGCGGCTTGGGCCGCGACGCGTGCGCGGTCGCCGGCAATGTGGATTTATGTACTTTCTTCTGCGGCGCAGCAGGATGCGCGGGTGCCGCGGACAGATAATCCGGGACGAAGGGATCGACCGGCGCGGCGCGGATCACGCCGGTCATGCTCAGCGCCGCAACGAAAACGGCGGACGAATGCAGGATTGGCAGCAGATGTCGGTGCACGGGTAGCGGCGATACGGCGCGGGGACGAATCACAATTATCGCACGCCGGCGATGGCCTCGAAGCGCGGTTCGTGCTTGAGCGGGTGAGCGGGCGGCGGCACAATCGCCCAAAAGCACAAGGGAGGGAAGCCAATGACGGCCGGCATGCGGCAGGCTGCCGCGGGCACGGACACCGCCGCTTTGCTGCGCGCCTGCGCGGCTGGGGACGCGCAGGCCTACGACGCGCTGTTCGCCTCGATCTACGACGACCTGCGCGGCCGCGCCCGTCGCCTGCCGCGCGTCGCCGACGGCACCCTGTCGACCACGGCGCTGGTGCACGAAACCTACCTGAAGCTGGCCGGAGCGAACGTCGCACCAAACGACCGCCTGCATTTTTTCGCCATCGCCGCCAGGGCGATGCGCCAGATCCTGATCAACGCCGCGCGCGACGGCGCGGCGCTCAAGCGCGGCGGCGGGCTCGCGCCGGCCACGCTCGACAGCGGTCTCATCGACCGCGCGGCTGATCCGGTCGACATGCTGGTGCTGGACCAGGCGCTGGATCGCCTCGGTGAGGCCGATCCGCGCCTGCGCCAAGTCGTCGACCTGCATTTCTTCGCTGGCCTTAGTCTCGCCGAGATTGGCGAATTGCTGGGCATTTCCGAGCGCACGGCCACGCGCGACTGGCGCACTGCGCGCGCATTGCTCCAGCTTGCCCTGGACGAGGCGCCGCGCGATGCCGGCTGACCTCGCGCAACGCGCCGCGTTGTTGCGCGGCGCACTCGATCTGCCGGCGGACGAACGCGCCGACTTTCTCGCCCGGCAGACTCCGCGGGACGCGGCCATGCTGCGGCGCTTGCTGGATCTGGATGCGCGCGACGACCTGCCGCTGGATCGCGCGCTCGAATCCGCCGGGGCGGCAGCGGTGCCGTTGGACGAAGCTGCCGCCATAAAGCCGCGCTACGGCGCCTGGCGTCCGCTGCAAAAAATCGGGCAGGGCGGCATGGGCAGCGTCTGGCTGGCCGAGCGCGCCGACGGCGGCTTCGCCCAGCGCGCCGCGCTAAAGTTGCTGCGGATGGGAACGGACAGCGCCGCGGCGCGTGCGCGGTTCGCGCGCGAGCGCGACGTGCTGGCGCGTCTGGTGCATCCGGACATCGCGCACCTTCTCGATGGCGGCATCGACGAAGCCGGCCAGCCGTGGTTCGCGATGGAATACATCGAAGGTTGCACGCTCGGCGAGTGGCTTGCGCGCGGCACGGCGGACCTGCGCGCGCGGCTGCAGTTGTTCGCTCGTCTGGCGCGCGCGGTCGGATTTGCCCATCGGCACTTGATCGTGCACCGCGACCTGAAGCCGAGCAACGTGATGGTGCGTGCCGACGGCAGTCCGTGCCTGCTCGATTTCGGCATCGCCCGCCTGCTCGAATCGGAGAATGCCGACGCCTTGACCGTGCAGCCGCTGCTGACGCCGGCCTACGCCGCGCCGGAGCAGATGCGCGGCGAGGCGGTCAGCACGGCCGCCGATATCTACGCCCTCGGCGCGATCCTGCACGAAATCATCACGGGTAAGCGCTTGGCCCAAAGGCGGATGACGGCTTCCGGCGACGCTGAGGAAATCGCGAGCATTGGCGCCGCGACCGCGAAACGCCTGCGCGGCGACCTGAGGGCGATCGTGCAGCGCGCCACCGCCGAGGAGCCGGCGCGCCGCTACGCCAGCGCCGAGGCTTTGGCCGAAGACATCGACCGCCACCTCGCCGGCCACACGGTCGTGGCACGCCCGGACAGCGTGCGTTATCGACTCGGCAAGTTGCTGCAGCGCAATCCTGTGGCCAGCGCGCTGCTCGCGCTCAGCATGCTGGCCTTTCTCGGCGCGGACGGTGCGGCGTTCTGGCAAGCGCGCGCCAAGTCCGCCGAGGCCGAGCGCGCACGCGTGGCTTTGCGTCAGTCCGAGGCCGTGCGTGGATTCATCCTCTCGCTGCTCGCCGACATCGATCCGGCCGAGGGCCGCGGTGGCGACACGCCGGTCCGCGCCCTGCTCGCGCCGGCGCGCCAGCGCGTGTTCGAACGTTTTTCCAATGAACCGGCGGTGGCTGCCGAAATGCTCGTCGAGATCGGAGGACTCTATGTCGAACTCGGCCAGCCGGACGAGGCGCGCCACACCCTGTCTGCCGCACTGGAATTCAATGCGCGTTCACCGCATCCGTCGCTGGCGATCGAAGGCGAAGCACGCGCGCGGCTAGCCCATTACGACTACATGGACGGAAACGGAGCGCGCGCCGTCGTCGAACTCGATGCCGTCGTCGCCAAACTGCGCGCAAGCGCGGACGCGGCCGTGCGCAAGCAACTGGCCAAGGCGCTCGAGTTGCAGGCTCAGGTGCTGCAATCGCTCGGTCGCGGCGACGCGGCGCTGGCTGCCGAACGCGAGGCGGTCGCGATCCTGCACGACCTGGGGCCGGACGCCGAAACCGATTACGTGGGCATGCTGATCGGCTACTCGGACCTGTGCGCCGCGCTCGACAGGCCCGGCGACGCGCTGGCCGCCGCCGAGGAAGCCGTGGCCAGCCGCCTGGTGCGCGAGGATCGTCTACCCGGCCTTGCTGCCGAGGCTACGGGTGCCAAGGCGCGTGCGCTGCAGGCACTGGGACGTTTCACCGATGCCGAGCCGCAGACTGCCGCGACCGTTGCGCAATTTGCGCGGATTTACGGTGTGAACAGCGCGCGTACCTATTATTGGCGTTACCGGCACGCGCAGGTCCTGCAAGCGCTGGGACGTCTGGATGCCGCCCAGGTGGAGATCGATGCGCTGATTGCGCATCCCGTTGTGGACGACCAGCCGGTGGCGCCGATTGCCTATGCCGTGCTCGGCGCGGACCTGGCCGTGCGCCGCCACGCAGCGGATGCCGCTGCACGCGTGGACGCGGCCCGCCGCGCCGCCTGCGCACGGCAGGATTTCGCCGCTTTCTGCGCCAAGGCGCGCGCCCTGCCAGAGTCCTGACTGCCCGGCGTGGCGGGATTTGCCCCCGAAGCGTGTTTATCGATTACACGCATCCATTCGGGAGCCTGCCATGATCCGTCCCATTGCCGTCGCGCTGATTGCTGCTGCCGCCGTGCCGGCAGCCGCGGCCACGTTCTGCGCCACCGATAGCGCCGGATTGCAGAGTGCGCTGACTACCGCGGCCGGCAACGGCGAGGACGACACGATCCACGTCGCCGCCGGGACATTTGTGCCGCCGACCGTGCAAGGCTTTTCCTATGCCGGAAGCGACCCGCACGCCCTGATTGTCGATGGCGGCTACGTCGCGTTCCTTGGCAATCCCTGCGGCCTGCACTTCGAGGGCGCTTATTTCACAATCATCGACGGCAACGCCGATGGGCAGCTCTTCAATTTCCTGGGTCCCGGTGATCTGAGCCTGGCGCGCTTGACCTTTCGCAACGGCGTCAACGCGACCAACAACTCGCCGATCGGTATCGGAACCGGCGCGTACACCGGCGCGGTCACGCTCGACCGCATCGTGGTCAGCGGCAATGTCACGGCCGTCCCGGCGATTTTCGTCGGCACCGCCGGCCCGGTAACCGTACGAAACAGCGTGTTCGTCGACAACGAGATTACGCCCGGATACGCCAACCCGCCGGCCATGCAGTTCGAGAGTTACAACCCGAACGGCTCTTCAGGCGGCCTCGTCTTCAACGGCAATACCGTGTCCAGCAACATCAGCCTGATCGCTGGCGGCAACGCACGGGCCGTTCTCGCGGTCATGGACGGACCATTGAATCTGGCCAACAACATCTTCTGGGGCAACACCAATATCGATGTGGTTGTGGATGCCGAAGGTGTCGTGTCCTCGAATGTCGGCTGGAATGACTTCGGTGTGGCGCAATTTTTCGGTCTGAGCGACGACGGCGGCAATTACCACAACATCGATCCGCGGTTCGTGGGAGGCGGCGATTACCGATTGACGCCGGCTTCGCCATTGCAAAACGGCGGCGGCAATCTCGCGATCGGCGGCGTCGGTAGTTACGACGCGGCGGGCAAGACACGGATTGTCGGCCAGATCGACCTCGGCGCCTACGAGGTACAGGACGGCATCTTCAAGAACGGCTTCGAATAAACCGTGGCCCGCCTCGGCGGTAATACGTGTTTCCAAGATAGCCCTCGCCCGAGCGGCCTTCGACTCAACCTCAGGAGATAGCCATGAATCCATCGATCGCACTGTTGCCATTTGTCATCGCCGCTGCCTGCGTGCAGCCTGCCGCTGCCGTTGAACCTGTTACGCCGCACGCGGCAAAGGAACACTTCGAAATCGCTGCGCCCGCGACGCCCCTGGGACCTATCGGCGGTAATGCACCTGCGTTGGATCTGACGCAAGTGAGCGTCATCAGCGACGGACAGCGCATCGTTTTCACCGCCACGTTGAAGAATCCGCCCGCCGATGTCGCCAGCGACGTGCTGGACGCGTATATCGATGCCGACGACAACCCGGCAACTGGCGCGAAGCTCTTCCGGAGCAAACTCGGCGGGTTCGAGTACGTCGCCAAACTCCACGCCTGCGCGAGATTCGGTGGTGGCGTAAGTTTGTGCGACGGTGTCGGCGGAGACGGCCACGCCAGCGATCATTTTGCGGCGCTCGGTCTGGAGCGCTGTACCGGAGAATGGGTCATTCCGACCAAAACCATCGTTGAAACGGATGACTCTCCGGACCACAAAGCGTCTGCGCATGTGCCCATTACGAATCGGCTGGTCACCGGCTCGCTCGACTATGCCGACATCGGCCTCAAATCCGGACAGACGATCCGCTTGGTTCTGCGACGCAGCGGCGGCGATGCGCCGGCCGACCACTCGGACTATTTCCCGCCGGTTTTGTTGGTCCTGAAATAACGGTATCCGTATGAAACGTATCGCACTGGTTCTTCTTGTTTTCGCCTTGCATCACGGCATCGCGCATGCGGCGGCATTTTGCGTCAGCACCAGCTCGCAACTCGAGACAGCGCTCGCCATCGCTGCGAACAACGGCGAGGACGACCAGATCGAGCTGTCCTGGGGCACGTACACGTCAAGCGGCGACGCCTTCGTCTACTCCTCGAACGAGTCGCACTCGCTCAGCCTCGTCGGTGGTTTCATCGACTTGCTGGGCGGCGGTCCGTGCAGCACCCATGTGCGCGGTGCCAATTTCACGCGCCTGGACGGCGCTGGCGGCAAGGCCGTGCTGCTGGCGTACTTCAGCGGCGCTTCGGGCGATCTCGTACTGTCGGATTTGAGTTTGCAGAACGGTGTGGCGGTGGGCGCGTATGACTCGCCCATCTACGTTGGGGGCGCGGCTGGCTGGAATGGTAATATCTCGATCGGCCGCACCGTCATCCGAGGCAACAGCTACAGCGCGACCCCGGTCTTTATCGGCACTCACGGGGGCGAGATCACCATCGCCAACAGCGTATTCGAGGACAACCAGTATCTGGAGGATCCGATCACTTTCGGGCGCGCCGTCGCGATCCACAGCGACGCCGCCAGTGGCGACGGTGTTTTCCTGATCAACGACACATTCGCCTACAACAGGGCGATCGCCGATCCGGCTTCGATGTTGCCGGCGATCGAGCTGTCCGGGACGGGCTATTGCAAGGTCGTCAACAGCGTGTTCTGGAACGGCGGCGGTCAGGAACTGGCACTGGGCTGCAATGGACCGAACGCGACCGGCTTGTGGAACGACGACATCGGCGCGTTTTTCGGCACGTTCACGACATCCAATAATGTCTTTGCCAAGGATCCGCGCTTCGTCTCGACGACCGACCTGCGTCCCGGCGGTGGCTCGCCGCTGGTGGATGCAGGCACCAATGCATTTGGGCTGACGAACTATGATGTCCTTGGCCAGCCGCGCGTGGTGTTCGGTACGGTGGATATCGGCGCCTACGAACAGCCCGACCGCATCTTCCGGAACGGATTCGAGTGAACGGGCTCACGCTGCGGCGAAGGCGTCGCGGGTGAGGTTCTCGGGCTCGGCCTCGGTGCAGACGACGTCGTCTTCGATGCGTATGCCGCCGTAGCGGCGGAAGGCGTCGACCTTGGCCCAGTTCACGTCGCGCGCCTGCGGCTTGTTCTTCAGTTCCGCGAGCAACAGGTCGATGAAGTAGAGGCCGGGTTCGATCGTCGTCACCATGCGCGGCTCCAGGGTGCGCGTGCAGCGCAGGTACGGATGGCCAGGCGGGCGCGCGACCGTGCCGCCGGACTCGTCCTTCTGGAAGCCGGCGACGTCGTGCACCTGCAGGCCGAGCAGGTGGCCGAGGCCGTGCGGGAAAAACGTCGACGAGACGCCGGACTCCACCGCGTTTTCCGCACTCATGCGGACGAAGCCGTGTTCGCGCAGGATGCCGGCCAGCACGTGGTGCGCATGGATGTGCAGGTCGGCGTAGTTCTGTCCCTTGCGCACCTTGGCGACGAAGCCGCGCTGCGCCGTATCGACGGCATCGATCAGCGCCTGGAACTCGCCGGCGTGCGGCGCGGCATGGGTGCGCGTGATGTCGGAGCCGTAGCCGTGGAAACTCGCGCCGGCGTCGATCAGGAAAGAATCGGCATGCGTCGGCGGCGCGCGGTTCAGGTCCATGTAGTGCAACGTCGCCGCGTGCTGGTTGAGCGCGATGATGTTGCCGTAGGGCAACTCGTTTTCGGTTTCGTGTACGGCGTTCAGATACGCCGTATTGATGTCGTACTCGGATTTCCCCGCACGAAACGCGGCTTCCGCGGCGTGGTGCGCGCGCACGCCGAGCTTGCTCGCCACGCGCAGCATGGCCAGCTCGTAGTCGGTCTTGTAGCTGCGCTGCCAATGCAGGTAGTTCAGGACCGACTCGGGGTTGTTCGGCTTCGCGTCGCCGAGCGCGGCGTTGTCCGCGCCGATGATCGCGCTACGCGCGAGCGCTTTCGGCAGGTGCGCGAGTGCGTCGCGTGCATCGTGCACGATGGCGATGTCGAAATGCTCGACCCAGTAGCCGGCCGGCGCTTCCGGCACCACGTGCCAGTAATCGCGCGGTTGCAGGTAAATCAGTTTCGGTTTTGCGCCGGGCGCGTGCACGAGCCATGAACCGGGCGCCTTCGTCACCGGCAGCCAGTGCTTGAAATGCGGATTGGCGACGTACGGGGCGGGGCGGTCGTCGAGGAACTCGAGGCGCGGCACCCCCGCAGCGACGACCAGATGATCGAAGCCACCGCGCGCCAGCGCCGCGTCGGCGCGTTCCTGCAGGGTGCGCAGATGCTCGGGAAAGAGTTTGGCCAGCAGGTCGGACATGGCGGCGCACCGATCAAGGCGATGCGCCTATTGTGCCGCAAGACCGGCATTCACAGGCACA
>DASTAL010000465.1:0-1862 GCA_035712685.1 Rudaea sp.
ACCCGAAACCTCTCGACGAGAAAATCGATCAATGCCCGCACCGACGGCAACTGACCGCGCCGCGACGGAAACACGGCATGCACGATCTCGCTGCGCGGTGCCCAGTCGTGGAGCACGCGCACCAGCGCGCCGGACGCGAACTGTTCGCGGATCAGCATGGTCGGCAACTGCACGATGCCGACGCCGGCGAGTGCGGCGGCGCGCAGGGTGAGCATGCCGCGCGTGATCAGGCGCGGATGATGGCGCACGGCGGCGTGCGCGCCGTCCGGGCCATACAGATTCCAGACGTGTTCGTTCTGCGGCGCGCCGAGCGCCAGGCTCGGCAGTTGCGGCAGGTCTGCCGGCACTTTCGGCGTGCCATGTTCGGCAAGCAGTTGGGGACTGGCCACGAGGCATTGGCTGCGGTCGGCGAGCACGCGCAGGACGAGATCGCTGTCCTCGAGCGGCGGCGGACGCACGCGCAAGGCGACGTCGATGCCTTCGCTGACCACGTCCACGCGCCGGTTGGTGGCCTGCAAGTGCACTTCCACGCGCGGATAGGCAACCAGAAACGCGGCGATCATGTCGCCGACGTTCGCATCCAGCAGCGCGACCGGGCAAGTCATGCGCACAACGCCGCGCGGTTCGGCGTGCGAGAGTTCCACTGCCTCGCGTGCGGCATCGGCTTCGACCAGCATCGCCTTGCAGTGCGCGTAGAACGTCTGCCCGATTTCGGTGACGGAGAAATGTCGCGTGGTCCGTTGCAGCAGGCGCACGCCCAGGCGCTCTTCAAGCAGGGCCACACGCCGGCTGAGCTTGGATTTGGGCATGCCCAGCGCGCGTCCGGCGGGCGCGAAACCGCCGTATTCGACGGCCTTGGCGAAATAGAAAAGGTCGTTCAGGTCCAGACGCGAGAGGGCTTCATTGTTCATGGTACATCGTTCATAGAATAGGACTCTGCATAGGAAAAATGCATGCTAGTGCAATTATCGTTGCAAATATATATTCATCATCCAACAAAACCCGGATGAGGAGTCCGATATGAAAGCGATTCAAGGTGTCTACTCCGCCCCGCGCCAGCATTGGGTCGGCGACGGTTTTCCGGTGCGCTCGCTGTTTTCCTACGACAGCCACGGCAAGCACACGAGCCCGTTCCTGCTGTTCGACTACGCCGGCCCGATGGACTTCATCCCGGCGGCGCGTCCGCGCGGCGTCGGCCAGCATCCGCACCGCGGTTTCGAAACCGTCACCATCGTCTACGACGGCGAAGTCACGCACCGCGATTCCACCGGCGCGGGCGGCATGATCGGCCCGGGCGACGTGCAGTGGATGACGGCGGCGTCCGGCATCATCCACGAGGAATTCCATTCGCCCGAGTTCACGCGCAAGGGTGGCCGCTTCGAAGTCGTGCAGTTGTGGGTGAACCTGCCGGCCAAGGACAAGATGGCCACGCCGGGTTACCAGACCCTGCTCAACCGCGACATTCCGTCGGTCGCATTGCCCGACGGCGCGGGCACGTTGCGCGTGATTGCCGGCGAATACGCGGGGCAACGCGGCCCGGCGCGCACGTTCACGCCCATCGACGTGTGGGACGTGCGCCTGAAACAGGGTGGCACGGCGCGCTTCGACGTCGCCGAAGGACGCACGCTCGCCGTGGCGGTACTCAGCGGCACCGTGCAGATCAACGGCACGCAGCTCGCGCGCGACGCGCAACTCGTGCTGTTCGACCGCAGCGGCAGCGGCGTGCAGATCGAGGCGAACAACGACGCCAAGCTGGTCGTGCTCAGCGGCGAACCCATCGACGAACCCATCGTCGGCTACGGTCCGTTCGTGATGAACACGACGGACGAAATCCAGCAGGCGATGGTGGATTTCAACAGCGG
>DASTAL010000466.1:0-1172 GCA_035712685.1 Rudaea sp.
AGCATGTCAGCGTCCTTCCGGCAGCACGGCAACGCATTTCAATTCAATGGCGATTGGCGTCGGCAGCGCGGTGATGCCCAGCGTCGTGCGGCAGGGCTGCGCGGCGGCGAAATATTCGGCGTAGATCTTGTTGTACGCCGCGAAATCGCGCGCCATGTCGGTGAGGAACACGGTGACGTCGACCAGGTCCTCCCAGCGCGCTCCGGCGGCTTCGAGCACGGCGCGCACGTTGGTGAAGACCTGCCGGCATTGTGCGGCGATGTCGTAGGCGACGAGCGTGCCATCGGCGTCGTATGCATTTCCCGGGATCGCATTCGTGGCCGGATCGCGCGGCCCGACTCCGGACAGGAACAGAAGATTGCCGACGCGCCGCGCGTGCGGATACGCGCCCACCGGCTTCGGCGCGGCCTCGGCGCGGATGCCCGCGTTCACGGCTTGCTGGCCTTGCCGTCTGCGGCAATCGTCACTTCGCGCGACGTGATGATGCGGTTGCTGCGATCGACCGCATTGATGCGGTATTTGCCCGGGCGCAGGAACAGGCGGCTTTTCACCGTGCCCGGATCGGTCTGCACGCGATCGGCGATGTCCGTGCCGGGCTGCATGATGTTGAGCAGGGCGCGGTCGGCAGCGACGGCATCGTCGCCTTCGTTGGCGTAGCGCGCTTCGATCAGGCAGGGGAAACGCCCACGGCACATGTCGCCCGCGACCGGATAAGGCATGCGCAGACCGCCCAAGGCCAGCCAGTCCGGGCGCAGATCATTGCGAGGATAGGACGGAAACACCACGCTGATGTCGTATTCCTTGGGCTTGAGCGTCCAGGTTTGCTTGCCGTTGACGAATACGATCGGCCACTTCAAGTGATAGACATCGATGATGGCCGTGTAATAGGGATGATCCTGGTCCGGGCGCGCGTGCTGGATCATCATGGTCTGCTCGACGCACAGCGGATCGATGCCGGACATCTTCTCGAAGAATTCCGCCATGCTGCTGCCGCCCAGATACTTGCCGGACTTCTGGATATGCGCGAAGCCCGCGTCCACGACCAGGCGCGCGTTCGGATCCTGCTTGAAGACGTGGTACAGCTTTTGCGCGCCGGCCAGTTCGCGCGGATCGCCCGCGCCGGCGTTTTCCACGTCGTAGGCGATGACCTTGAAACCGAGCTTGAGCGCGGT
>DASTAL010000467.1:0-2594 GCA_035712685.1 Rudaea sp.
CTCGATCGCACGCATGGGGTCGGGATTCAACTACCGCTACGACCTGTTGCCGGCGGGGACCACGGCGACCCCGCCCACGGACCTGATCTACCACGCGCGCGGCACCGGCCATCTGTTCGCACGCACCGGCTGGACGCGCGACGCGATGTGGGTGGCGATCGTCGCCGGCCCGTACAACGAAAGCCATGCCCACCAGGACCAGGGCTCGTTCACCCTGTTCTCCGGCGACTGGCTGGCCGTCACCGCGAACATCTGGAGCCACAGCGGCATCAACCAGGGCACCGACGTGCACAACCTGGTGCGCTTCGTCCGCAACGGCACCGTGGCGCGGCAGTGCGAATCCACCACCCGGGCCTCGACGCTCACGGTCACGCCGGGCAGCGGCGGCGCGTTCACGGCCGACGCCAACCTGACCCCGGCGTTCTGCAACACCGACGCGGTGACCAACTGGCGGCGCAACTTCAATTTCGCCAATCGCCGCCTGACCATCCGCGACACGTTCTCCATCACTAGCGGCACCACGGCCACGTTCCAGGTGAACGTACCGGTCGCGCCCACCCTGGTGAACAGCCGCGAAGCCACCGCAGGCCGCCTGCGCGTGCGCGTGCTGGAACCTGCCAACGCCACCATCAACAGCAACTTCAGCACCGGCAAGTACGTGGAAGACGGCGCCCGCTACCGCATCGACGTGCAGGGCGGCACCACCGGCTACGTGGTGGAACTGAGCGAGATCTGATCCTCAGAGGCTATACAGCGTCTGCTGCCCGCCCTTGCGCAGGCGGCGACGCATGTCGAGCAAGGGTGTCGGCACGTAGCTGACCGACATCAGGACGATCCGCTCCAGGGTCGGCCGCTCGAACAGGGCGTGCACCAGCAGCCGGCGAGCCGGCAAGGGATCGCGCGCGTGGATCAGGTGGCGCGCGAAGTCGGTGCGGATCGTGCGCAACTTCCAGCGGATGTCGCGACGCGACAGTCCCAGCAGCTCGCCCAGCTCTCTGGCATTGCGCATCTCGGCCAGCGCGCAGCGCTCGATCCGGCTGGTCAGGCTACCCTCCGCAGGCGTGTAGTGCCCGACCAGGCCCTCGCAGGCCCGCACGCGCCAGCCTGCGTGCGCGATACGCAGCCACAGGTTGTAGTCCTCGGCGCCGATCAATCCCTGTGCTTCGAAGAAGCCGCCCAAACGTTCGAACGCACTCCGGCGCACCACGGTCATCGAGGTGCAGATCCGGTTGGCGCGCCACAACAGATCGAAACCCATTTCGGCCGGCAACGACATGCGGTCCACGCGTGCCGCGCCGTGCAGCAGGCCGACGTCCGCGTCCGACGCCAGCGCCAGTTGCGCCTGCATCTTGTGCGGCAACCAGCTGTCGTCCGCATCCAGGAACGCGATCCACTCTCCGCCTGACGCGCGGACGCCGGCGTTGCGCGCCGCCGCCGGACCGGCGTTGTCCTGCAGCAGCAGGGTCACGCGGCCGCCATAGCCTGCGACGATGCGGGCGATGTCTGCACGGTCCGGCGAGCCGTCGTCCACGACGATCACCTCGCGCGCGGGCACGGTTTGCGCCATCACGCTGTCCAAAGCACGCGCCAGTGTGGCGGAGGCATTGAAGGCGGGGATCACTACCGTGTAATCGGTGGCCGTCGCGGGGGAAGACGGAGCCATGATCAGGCAGGCCTCGAGACGGGACTTCGCTTGAGCAGCGCGTGCGCCATGTAGTGCAGCATGCACCAGGCCGAGCGCGGCCAGTTCAGCAGTTCGATTTCGCGATAGATGCGCCATTGCCAGCCGGCTGCGCGCAGCTTGTTCGCCGAAACCGAGCCGCCGCGCACCAAGTAGTACGCCAGCGGACGCGCATCCGGCACACGCTCGGCATGGCCGGCGCGGCGCACCCGGTCCAGCCAGAACACGTAGTCTTCGTGGCCCATCTTCTGGAACGCCACGTCGCCGAGCGAGCGCGCGTAGATCCCGGTCAGATTGCCGATCCGGTTGCTGTACAGCATGCCGGCATAGTCGACGCGTTCCGGCGGCACCACCATCGTGAGCGCGCGGCCATCCTCGGCCACGCGCTGGTAGGCGGTGTAGCAGACGCGGGCGCCGGTGCGCGCCATGTGCGCGAGTTGCAGCGCGAGCTTGTCGGGCTCCCACCAGTCGTCGCTGTCGAGGAAGGCGACATGGGTGCCCCGCGCCTCCTGCAAGCCGCGGTTGCGCGCTGCGGCGACGCCGCCATTGGCCTGGTGCACCGCCACCACGCGCGGATCGCGCTTGGCGTAAGCATCCATGATGGCGGCCGAGCCATCGCGCGAGCCGTCGTCCACCAGGATCAGTTCCAGCTGCCGGTGCGTCTGTGCGAGCACCGAGTCGATCGAACGCACCATGGTCGCCTGCGCGTTGTAGACAGGCATCACCACGCTGACGAGCGTCGCATCCGGTTCCGGCACGGGCGCTACGGAGTTCATGCCGCGGCCTGCGCCTGCCGCCCACCCGCCCACGATGCGCGGGGCGGTGGCAGGTGGAAATCGCGGTAGTCGCCGGGATTGCCCTGCATGCCGGCTTCGGCGGCCTTCACGATGTTGTAGGCCTCGCGCGCGCTCAC
>DASTAL010000468.1:0-3502 GCA_035712685.1 Rudaea sp.
TATAAAAAGATATTCCGACCGGCAGCACGATATCGTGCGGCGCGGGCTGGTAGGCGATGCCGGCCGCGTGCAACACGGCGGCGAAGTTGTCGAGCAGGAAGTTGCCGTACTTGAAGTAGCCGAGCATGCCGAGGTTGGCGATCACCGACAGCAGCATCCAGGCGTGGCGTGCGGATTCGCGCCGCGCCTTGACCAGGCCTTGCGCGGCGTACCAGTCGACCACGGTCGAGATCCACAGCAGGATCACGAACGGCGGATTCCACGCCGAATAGAACAGGTAACTCGCGAGCAGCAAGTTGACCTTGCGCCAGGTCCACGGCAGCGGCAGGTTGTGTACAACCAGCACGCAGGCAAAGAACGCCACGAATGTGAGCGAGTTAAAAACCATTTCCCGGCCTCCCCCGAGAAAGGTCAACGGCGTGGATCATACAGGTTCCGGCTTGCGCCGCCACGGTCGCTGGGCGAGCGGCTGGTAGAATGGGCATCCAATCCGCCGTCGCGTCCGCCCATGTCCGTCCCCGCTGCCAAGATCGACTTCGACTACACCCTCGAGCACAAGTACACACGCAGCGAGGGCCGCGTTTATCTGTCCGGCGTGCAAGCGCTGGTGCGCCTGCCGCTGATGCAGCAGATGCGTGATCGTGCGGCGGGGTTGAACACGGCGGGATTCATCTCCGGCTATCGCGGCTCGCCGTTAGGCGGATTCGATCTGGAACTGTGGAAGGCGAAAAAGCACCTCGCCGCCTCGAACATCGAGTTCACGCCGGGCCTGAACGAGGATCTTGGCGCGACCATGGTCTGGGGCACGCAGCAGGCCAACCTGTTCCCGGGCGCCAAGTACGACGGCGTGTTCGCGATGTGGTACGGCAAGGGCCCGGGCGTGGATCGTTGCGGCGACGTGTTCAAGCACGGCAATGCGGCGGGCACGTCGAAGAACGGCGGCGTGTTGGCGCTCGCCGCCGACGACCACGCCTGCCGCTCGTCTACGCTGCCGCACGGGTCGGAACTGGAATTCGTCTCGGCCATGATGCCGATACTCAATCCCGCCGGCGTGCAGGACATCCTCGACATGGGCCTGCTCGGCTGGGCGATGTCGCGCTTCACCGGGCGCTGGGTCGGATTCAAGACGATCGCGGAAACGGTCGAGTCCTCGGCGTCGGTCAATGTCGATCCGCACCAGTTGGACATCGTGATCCCGACGGATTTCGAGATGCCGCCGAACGGGCTCAACATCCGCTGGCCTGATCCGCCGCTGGATCAGGAAATGCGCCTGCACCAGTATGCGGTGAAGGCGGCCTGCGCGTTCGCGCGCGCGAACGGCATCGATCGCGTGGTGCTCGACTCGCCCAAGGCACGGCTCGGCATCGTCACCACCGGCAAGAGCTATCTCGACGTCTTGCAGGCGCTGGAATACCTTGGCATCAGCGAGGCCGACGCACGCGCGATCGGCATCCGCGTCTACAAGGTCGGCATGACCTGGCCGCTGGAACCGCTCGGCATCCGCGAATTCGCGCGTGGCCTGGAAGACGTCATCGTGGTCGAGGAAAAGCGCTCCTTCATCGAATCGCAGATGAAGGAATACATGTTCAATTGGGACACACGTCCGCACATCGTCGGCAAGTACGACGAGGACGGCAACTGGATCCTGCCGTCGACCGGCGAGTTGACCCCGGCGATGATCGCGCTGGTGATCGCCAGGCGGCTGTCGCGCTTCTTCACCAGCGAAGCGATGTCCGCGCGCGTGGCCTGGATCGACGCCAAGGAACACGAGCTGACCCTGCCGCGCGCGAATTTCCCGCGCGTGCCGCATTACTGCTCGGGTTGCCCGCACAACACCTCGACGAACGTGCCGGAGGGTTCGCGCGCGCTTGCCGGCATCGGTTGCCACTACATGGTTACGTGGATGGACCGCCGCACCGACACGTTCACGCAGATGGGCGGCGAGGGCGCGACCTGGTGCGGCCAGGCGCCGTTCACCGAAACGAAACACGTCTTCCAGAACCTCGGCGACGGCACGTATTTCCATTCCGGCTCGCTCGCGATCCGGCAGGCGGTCGCGGCGAAGGTCAACATCACCTACAAGATCCTCTACAACGATGCCGTGGCGATGACCGGCGGCCAGCCGGTGGACGGCAAGCTCAGCGTGCCTGACATCGCGCACCAGGTGCGCAGCGAAGGCGTGCAAACCATCATCGTGATGAGCGACGACATCGAGAAGTGGTCGGATCATTCGATTTTCCCGAGCGATGTCGAATTCATCCATCGCGATGAACTCGATGCGGTGCAGAAACGCCTGCGCGAGGTGTCCGGCGTTTCCGTGCTGATCTACGACCAGACCTGCGCCACCGAAAAACGCCGCCGCCGCAAGCGCGGCAAGCTGGCAGATCCGAAGAAGCGCGTATTCATCAATTCGCTGGTCTGCGAAGGCTGCGGCGACTGCGGCAAGGAATCGTTCTGCGTTTCCGTGCTGCCGAAGGAAACCGAATTCGGGCGCAAGCGCGAAATCGACCAATCCAGCTGCAACAAGGATTTTTCCTGCGTGAAGGGGTTCTGCCCGAGCTTCGTCACCGTGCACGGCGGCGGCTTGAAGAAGCGCAAGCCCGGCGGTAGAAAAGTGGATTTTTCCACCTTGCCGCAGCCCCAATTCGCGAGCGACCTGTCCAAACCCTGGAACATCCTCGTCACCGGTATCGGCGGCACCGGCGTCGTCACCATCGGCGCGCTGATCGGCATGGCCGCGCACCTGGAAGGCAAGGGTGGCACCGTGCTCGACCAGACCGGCCTGGCGCAAAAAGGCGGCGCGGTGACGTGTCACCTGCGCATCGCCAAGACGCCGGCCGATATCCACGCCGTGCGCATCGCCGCGGGCGAGGCCGATGCCGTGCTCGGCTGCGATATGGTCGTGGTCAACGACTACTGGTCGCTGTCGAAAATCCGCGGCGGCCGCTCGCACGTGGTGCTCAATTCCTACGAGGCCATGCCGGGCAGTTTCACGATGAAGCCCGACATGCAGTTCCCCGATGCCGGCATCATCGACGCGGTCAAGACCGCGCTCGGCGGCGCGATGCCGGATGTCGTCGATGCGACCGATCTTGCCGTGAAGCTGCTCGGCGATTCCATCGGCGCCAATCTGTTCATGCTCGGCTATGCGTGGCAGAAAGGCTGGGTGCCGCTGTCGCACGATGCCTTGATGCGCGCAGTCGAATTGAACGGTGCGGCGATCGAGATGAACAAGGCCGCGTTCAACTGGGGCCGCATGGCCGCGCACGATATCGCCACGGTCAAGGCAGCGGCGGACGGCGGCGCGGCACCAACCACGGCTCCGGGCGTGCTGGAGGATTCCCGCCGCAGCGAAACGCTGGACGAGCGCATCGCGCGCCGCGTCGCGTTCCTCACCGATTACCAGAACTCAGCGTACGCGCAGAAGTACAAGGCGCTCGTGGACAAGACACGCGCTGCCGAGCAGGCAAAGGTTCCGGGTTCGAGCGCGCTGACCGAAGCC
>DASTAL010000469.1:0-9290 GCA_035712685.1 Rudaea sp.
CCAATGGCCGCTTCGTACGTCAGCGCCGCGGGCATGACCCCGGTGCGCGCCGTGCCGGCGCCGCCGGCGTCAAAACCGGCCGGCTTTCTGGACAAGCTGAAGGGCTGGTTCGGAAAAACTAAGTAGGGCGTTCGCGCGCCACCGTGATCAGGGTCAGGTCGTCGCTCTGCGATTTTCCGTTGGTGAAACGCGCGATTTCCGCGAGTAGTGCGTCGATCGTGCCTTGCGCGCTGCCGCCACTGTCGGCGAGGCTGCGGATCACACGCTCCTTGCCGAACAGTTGCTGCGTGGCGTCGTGCGCCTCGTCGAGACCGTCGGTGTACAACAGCAGGCAGGCGCCCGGCGTGATCGTCGCCGTGTGCAGCGGAAAGCTCGTGTCCGACATCGCCCCGAGTGGCAGCGCACCGTGCTCGCCGAGTTCATGCACACGCCGGTCGGGCGTACGCAGCAACGGTGCCGGGTGTCCGGCATTGGCGAATTCCAGGCGGCCGGACTCGGGGTCGATCGCCGCCGCGAGCATGGTCACGAACATGCCGGGCTCGAGTTCCTGGGCGAGCTTGCGATTGAGTCCGGCAAGCAACTCATCTGGCCCGCCGAGATTGCGCGCGAACATGCGCACCTGCACCGACAGCCGCGCCATGTACAACGCGCCGGACACGGCCTTGCCGGAAACGTCCGCGATCACCAGGCCGTGGCGACCGTCGCGATATTGGAAGTAATCGAAATAATCGCCGCCGATCACGCGCGCGGCGGCGTAACTGTCGGCGAAGCGATAGCCCGGCAGAGTCGGTGTGGATTGCGGCAGGAAGCGTTGCTGGATGCGCCGGGCCAACGCCAGATCGTGCGCCTCGACCAGACGCTCCGGCGATTGCGCCTGCTGGCTGGCGACCAGCCAGGCCAGTTGACCGGCGATGCCGGCGAACAATTCGCGATCGGCGGGACGCCAGGCGTTTTGCGCGAACGCGCTCTCCAGATACAGCGCGCCGAGCGTCTCGCCGCCGAGGCGCAACGGCATGCCAAGCAGCGCGGCGGGCACGGCGTCCGTGCGCAGGCGTGCGGCCAATCCTTCACGGCCCGCGTCGTCGGTGATTTCGATACCGTATTCCTGGCGCAAGGCTTCGCGCAGGAATGCTTCGGTCTGGGCGAATTCGCTGCCGCCGGACGTCTCGGTCACGTGTTGCGCCAGGCAGGTCAGGGCTTCCGCTCCGCCGTGGCGCGCGTAGACTGCCGCACGGCTGGCTTGCGGAAAAACCGCTAGCAACGCGCGCAACGCCTCGTCCAGCGTCGCGCGCAGATCCTGCGCGCGACGCGACAGCGCGCCGATGTCGCAGAACAGTTTCAGGCGCGCAAGCAGGTCGCGCAGTCCAGGCGCGCCCGGCGCCTGCTCGGGTGCGGCGACGGCCGCGCGCGCGCGCGTCGAGTTGGTGCTCGGCAGGCTCGGCGGCGGCAATGAAGGCTGATCGCTCGGCGTGGCGCGGAAAATCGCCTTGACTTCGCCGAACTGCAGCTCGTCGCCGTCCTTGACTGGCACCGATCCGGCAATGCGCGCCCCGCGCAGCAGGGTGCCGTTCGCGCTGTCCTGGTCGCTCAATTCCCAAACCGACCCGTTGCGCCGGATCGAAGCGTGCCGGCGCGAAACAGTCGGATCGTTCAGGCGCACTTCGGAAAACTGGCCGCGACCGATCACCGCGGCGTCGGAAAATCCGAACACCTGGCCGGCGAGAACTCCGGAGGTGATGATCAGGCTGGGCATGGCTTCGCGTCGAGTGTGGCACAAAGCGCCGCGACGCGGGATGATGGCGGCCCCTGACCAACGAGACCTGTCATGCATGTTTCCTACTGGTGCGTACTTGCCGCGGCCCTGCTGCCGTTCGCGTTCACGGCCATCGCCAAAGGCATCGGCCGCCGCGAATTCACGAATCGCGCCCCACGCGTGTTCCAATCCAAATTGACCGGCATGGCGGCGCGTGCGCACTGGGCGCACCTGAACTCGTTCGAGGCATTCCCGCCTTTTGCGGCCGGGGTGCTGATCGCGCAACAACTCGGCGCCGCGCAGGGCCGCATCGACGCGCTGGCGATCGCCTTCGTCGCGCTGCGCGTCGTGTATGGCGTCTGCTATCTCGCCGATCAGGCGACCTTGCGCAGCCTGGTCTGGGCCGCGGGCTTCGCATGCACCGTCGCCCTGTTCGTCATCGGCGCATAAAAAAAGCCGGACGACTCAGTCGCCCGGCTCGAACGCCGCGGAATTCCAGGGGAGGGGAGGCTCGCGCGGCGTGTCCCTGACGTGCGGGCGTCATGCCCGCGCGGTATTTACTGGGCAGCGGCCGTGGCGGCTTTCTTCACCGCGTTGACCTGCTTGGTGAAGTTGTCGTTCGCGGCTTCGAAGCTGCCCTTGGCCAGCTGGCCCAGCGCTTCGGAGGTCTTCAGCGTGACGCCGAAGACTTCCTGACCGTTCGCGTAGAACTTCTCGGTGGATTCCTTCACCAGGTTCACGCCTTTCGGCCAGAACGCCTTGAGGGCGTCGAAATCGCGCACTTCGGCGGCTTCGGTCCAGAATTCGACCGTGGCCGAGACGCGGTTTTCCAGCGTCTTGAGCTGCAGGTCGGCGATGCGCTCCAGACCTTCCACCGCCAGGCTGTGCGCCTTGAACGCGGTGTCGGCGAAGCTCTTGCTCAGGGCCAGGACTTGAGTGTTCATCTGCTCGTACATGGTGGTGCCCTCGCGGGGTGGTGGGAGTGTCATGCCACTATACACGAAATTTGGTGCGTTGCAACATATCCTGGCAAGAATCTCGGTGTTCGTTAGTAAGCCGTTGATTAAAAACGTATAAAATTCTTGAATTCGAAAGGAATTCGCGCCATTCCATCGACTGGATTGCGCAATCGCACAATCCGATGTTTATCCGGAATAGGCGCAACCCGAAGTACAGGTTTCGTGGACCACGACCTTGCTCAGCAGGGGCAGCGCCGGCTTGAGGCGGTTCCAGATCCATTCGGCCAGGCGTTCGCTGGTCGGGTTATCCAGCCCAGGGATTTCGTTGAGGTAGTTGTGGTCAAGTTCGCCGAAGATAGGCGCAAATGCCGATTTGATGTCGGCAAAATCCATGACCCATCCGGTATCGGCGCCGATCGGTCCGGCCACATGGATTTCGATTCCGAAGGAATGTCCGTGCAGGCGCGCGCACTTGTGCCCTGCCGGCACATTGGGCAAGCGGTGTGCGGCTTCGATGTGAAAGCGCTTGAAGATGTCCATGTGGTCGGGGCCGAATTTGATAGGCGCGTCTGGGTTCGTTGTCCGCGAGCGGTGGGCCGCGCGGTTTGCATTGCCTCGTGTGGGTGAGCTTAGCGATTTTCAATCAGCTTAGACACCGGGCCAACCATGGCTTTGAACGAAGAGAGGCAATTTCAGGCGACGGCTTTTGACAAAGATCAATCGTTTGCGCGCTGGAATTTCTAAGATGAATTGGTTTGGTTCGAGGTCGCCGTCATGATGAAATCTGCGCTGATATTGTCCGTATTCGTCAATTTCGCGAATGCAGCTCCGGTGTTGACCGATTGGCAAGCCTTGCCTGCCAAGGCTGCCGAACCGGCGGCAAACCCCAGTACGCCCGCAAAGGTCGAATTGGGCAGGATGCTCTTTTTCGATCCCCGGCTTTCCTCGACGGGGACCGTTTCGTGCTTCTCCTGCCACAACGTGATGGAAGGTGGCGATGACCATCGCCCCACATCGATCGGCGTGCATGGCCAGCTCGGCGGGCGCAATGCGCCGACCGTGTGGAATGCGGCGTTCCAGTCCGTGCAATTCTGGGACGGTCGTGCGTCCAGCCTGGAAGAGCAGGCCAAGGGTCCGATCGTCAACCCGGTCGAAATGGGCATGCCGCGGCTCGAATTCGCGATCGATCGCATCAAACGGATTACTGGTTATCAAACCAGCTTCGAGCGCGCGTTCGGCCACAATGCCGCCATCGACGAAAACTCCGTGGCGATGGCAATCGCTGCATATGAGCGTACGCTGATTACGCCGAACAGCCCTTACGATCGCTTCGTCAAGGGCGACAAGAAGGCGCTTACCCAACAGCAACAGCGCGGCATGCAGGCATTCGTAAGCGTCGGGTGCGTGACGTGTCATTCCGGCCCGAATTTCAGCGGTCCCACGCTGCCGCCGGGCAAGGGCTTCTTCATGAAGTTTCCGACCTATACGAACAACGATTATGTCGTGCGCTACCGCCTGCTGGACGATGGTGGCAAGGCGGTGAATTCGGGCAAGGTCGAAGACCAGAACATGTGGCGCGTTCCGACCTTGCGGAACTTGACGTACACCGCGCCGTACTTCCACAACGGTCTGGTCAAATCCTTGCCGGAGGCCGTGCGCGTGATGGCTGCCACCCAGCTCGACAAGTCGTTGTCCGATGGCGATGTTGCCGACATCGCGGCCTTTCTCGAAGGGCTCACTGGCGAATTCCCGGAACAGAAGATGCCACGTCTGCCGCCTACTCCCGGCGACTTGATCGAGTGAGGGAGGGTGCCAAAGTCGTTTTTTTGCGGGTCGCTCACACGAACGTGAGCGCCTCGCCGTCGCGATCGAAGGCCGCGAACTGGGCGATGCGGCCCTCGTTGATGGCATTGACCATGAAGCGCAGCGGCTGTGCGGCCTCGTCGCTGTTCGGGGCAATGCCGCCGCGGCCGGCGAGTCCGCCGACGAAGACGACGTCCCAGGACTGGCCGGTTTGCGCGGACTCGGCGACCAGCGCGGCGAAGCCGGCGATTTCCTCCGGCGTCTTGTCCACGCACAGGCACGGTTGCAGGTGGCCGCCCTCGCCGCGCGCGAAGCTGGCGCGTTGCGCGGCGGTGGCATCGTGGCCCAGTTCCCGGCGCGCGAACACGAACAGCAGGCGCTGCGGTTCGTCCTGTTCCCGGGCGGCGCGCAACAGCGCGTCGAAGCCGTCGAGCATCGCGGTCGCCATGTCGGTCACGCGCGCTTGGCGTGGTCGCCGGGCCGGTAGTGACCGGGTTCGGAGCGAAACGGAATCGCGAGGCGGTTCCAGCCGTTGATCGCGATGATCGCCAGGGAAAGATCGACCAGTTCCCGGTCGCTGAACTGCGCGCGCACTTCGGCGTACAGCGCATCGGTGACGTCGTTGCCGGCAATGCGGGTCAAGGCTTCTGTCCACGCCAGCGCGGCGCGTTCGCGCGCGCTGTAGAACGGCGCTTCACGCCAGGCGTCGAGCAGGTACAGGCGCTGCTCGGTTTCGCCGGCGGCGCGCGCGTCCTTGCTGTGCATGTCCAAGCAATAGGCGCAGGCGTTGATCTGCGAGGCGCGCATCTTCACCAGTTCGAGCAGGCCGTGCTCGAGCCCGCAATGGTCGACATGCGCCTGCAACTGGCGCATGGCCTTGAAGCCGTCGGGCGAGGCCGCGACGTAATTGATGCGTTGGTTCACGTGGATACTCCTCGTCAATGGAACGGCACCGGCGCGTGGTCGGACGCCGCCGGGCGCATGAAGAAATCGTGCAAGTACTTCTCGCCTTCGTCGTCGAAGATCGTCACGACGGTCCGGAGCTGCGGATTCCGTTCGCGCACGCGCTGCAGTGAATCGCGCCGCGTGGCGTGGGTGCCAGTTCGCGGCCCGTGCGCGCGAACTCCAGGGCGGACGGCGGATACAGCGGATAGTCCATGCGGTGGTTTCCTCGAATCGATGGAATCAATGCCACGGTGGCGTGCAGCCGAGCGTCCACGCCGGCGGGTCGCTGGCGGGAAAACTCTGCCGCAGCGCCTCGTCGATGCGTTGCTCGAGGCGAGTCGTGCCGGCATTCGCAGCGGACGCGAGTGCGGCAGGCGTGCCGGTTGCGTCGGTTCGGCGCGCTGGCGATGTTCGTGGTTGCGGGATCGAAGCGGGGATCATGGCGGTCGGCCCTCGGTGGGACAGGAGAGACCGGGGCGGCGCAAGGCGCGCGGCGGAGTGGGATCATGATACGCCTGCCGCAGGCGTCTTCAAAGGTCGGCGTAGTTGCGATCGCGCACGTCGAGTGTCGGTGCGCAGCCGGCCCGCTTGACCCAGATCAGGGGCGGCGCGAACTTCGCGGCGTAGCATGGCCGCGCCCGCAGATGCCCGGAGTTCGCCATGCCCGATTCGCTGGTTCCAGAAGAAAACGTCCATGTCTTCGATGCGCGCGGTGTTGCACGCCGCTTCCGCCACTCGGCAATCTTCGGCGCGCTCGGCGCGCTGCGCAACGGGGAAACGATGCGCTTCATCAACGACCACGATCCGTTGCCGCTGCTCGCGCAACTCGGTGATCGGTTCGGCGAACATCTCACCATCGCGTATCGCCAACGCGATCCGGTCGTGATCGATTTCGGCATCGTCGGCCTGCCGGAAGAATAAGGCGATGGCACTCCCCGATTTCTATGCGCTGGCGCCACGCATACTCATGCGCGACCCACTCGCCGAATTTCTCGGTGCCGCCAGCGACGGGCTGATCGAATACGGCTATGCGGACGCGGTGCGCCTGGCCGGGCACTCCTGTCCGACGGTCGCCGGCGCATACCTGATGGCGCGCGCGGCATTGCGCGCGCTGTATCCGGACGCTCCGGCCGAACGCGGCGGCGTGACGGTCACGATGAGCGCACCCGAGAGCGAAGGCACCACCGGCGTCGTCGCGCAGGTATTCACCCTGATCACCGGCGCGGCCGCGGCGAACGGTTTCCGCGGCATTGGCGGGCGCTTCGCACGCGACGGCCTGCTCGCTTACGCTGGCGGCGATACGCACCTGGTCGCGCGTTTCCGGCGCCGCGATACCGGTGCCGAGGTCGGCGTGGCGCTGGACGCGTCGCGTGTCGCACCGGCGCCGGACCTGCGCGAACGCATGGGCCGTGCGCTGGCGGGCGATGCGACGGCGCCCGAGCGCGAGGCCTTCGCGGAGGCCTGGCAGGATCGCGTGCGGCGCCTGCTGCTGGAGCACGCCGACGACCCGCGCGTGATCCGGATTGAGCGCTACGCTTGAGCGGAATGCTGGCTACGGGCCGGCCGCAGGGCGAATCGGTCCGAAACAATGGCGGGCCTTCCAGGCGATGACGATTGGTCGCAAATCTGCGATTTGCAGGGAATTTGTGGTGGCTAGAGGCGGAATCGAACCGCCCATCGAGTTTCGCACGCGCATGGGTTGCCTGCGCCTTGAGCCAGTCATCAAATTCGGCGTTATTCTCGCCCTCCATCCAACGGTAATCTTGCCGATGATCGTATCAGACGCACTCGTCTGCACAGTCGAAGGCATCTGATTCGATGGCATCTCGGCCAGCCCGTTCCGACCCCGTGCAGACTTTCGCCGAAGTCAGCTTTCCGGACTTCCGACCTGTATTTGAGTGGGCGTCCAAACCTTGATCCAGCGCGCGAGCTTTGCCTCGGCTGAAAGTCGTTGAGGCGATACGATCGTTTCCGCAGGAAGCTCTCGACAATCGAACGCGTTGCGATTGACGGCACCCAATAACGCCCCTTGGGTGTCTCGGGCCGTAACCGCAACCAAGACACCGCAGTCTCGACAGATCATGAATTCCGCTTGTTCGGATCCTTGCCGGTAGCGATGCAGCACGCCTGCGCGGACGATTCGTAGAGTCAGTATGCCGTCGGAATCGGAGATCCATGCGGCGCGATGTCGCGCGCAGAAATCGCAGTCGCAAGCGCGTGGCGTCAAGTCCGCCAAGGAGACTTCAGTGTCGAGATTCCAGCGCAGTGCGCCGCAGTGGCAGCCGCCTGTGTGGGAATGGGATGTTATACAGGTCACGATTCTCTCAAAGTGGCCGGGAGACGATCAGGGTCGGCCCTAAGGCGATAGTCATGAACGGCCACTATTCGGGAACAGAAAGGTCTGAAAATGCTCAGCCGCGTAGGCTCGCCTCGATCGAAGGGTTCGACCTCGACCACGCGCTAACCAGCGGGAATGGGAAGCACCTCCATAACCTCGACGCCCTCACCTGGGAAGAGGGTGAAGTGAGGATGATTGAGGAAAAGCCTGGCTGCCGACTCATGTGATTCGGCTTGCACGATGGTGAACGCAGCGAGATTGTTCCGAATGTCGTTGACGCCGGATTTGGAGACAAGCTTGGTGCGACTCAATGGACCGCCCATATCAAGGATCGACGGACCGTTGTCACTGGCCCACTTCTTCCAAGCATTGATGCCAGCGGACTGCCGCTGATGACGCTCAATCTCAGGTAGTTTATCCCAGGCTGCCATGGCATCTGGCGAGCCAGTAAAGACCGCGAGGTATCTCTTCATTGTTTCTCTCCAGTGGGCATAGGACGTGAGGACGATTGAGGATTCACGAACGCATCGAGCCATGAGAATCCTTCCAATGCGTGGTAGGCGAGCATGCCGATGAACAAGGACGCGGCAATGATCCCGGCACCGGCCGCGGCGGAGCGCATCAGGCGCCCGAAGAATTCCCGGCGCGGAAGCAGCGGATCGGTACGGTGCTCGAACACGGCAAACTCCTGGATGAGCGCCTTTGGAAGCCCTCAGTCTAGCGGCTTGGCCCGCCAAGACTGCGCAGCCCGGATTGCCGCGGCGTGTGCCCGTGCAATGCCAAGGTCAATTCGGCGCCGCGGCGACCTTGGCACTGACCTGCACGCGGTTGTGTAGGTGCCAAGGTCGCTTTTGAGGGTCCAGCCTGCGCGTTTTGGGCACGAAATGGGCACGAACCGGGCACAGAAACGAAAAAGCCCGCTTTCTTGGCGGGCTCTTCGTACGATAACCGGTTGAAGTCAAACGTAAATTATTGGTGGCTAGAGGCGGGATCGAACCGCCGACCATTATGAGGATTAACTATCTGAAATACATCTTATCGCATCTTGTATTTCACACAGTGAAAATCCAGCCACACAGTCTACGCCAGAACGTCAGTTAAGTAATTGAAATATAAGAATACTGAAACAGTACGTTTATCTAACGGATTTGTCGCCTAACAGCATCGGTAGGGCCACTGGGGTCTATCAAAGTCGTTAGAAGTGCGTCACAGACAATTGCGCTGCCACGACCTTGGCACTACGCTGAACCATGAGTCAAGGTATCGCCGCTGGCGACAATCCGCAAGCACCAGGCATTTTCGATTGGCTGGACCACCGACCCGTCGTGCGGTCTTGGGAGCCATCGCTTGCCGCGGTGTTGCTGGAGATCCATCGCACTTGCTGCCTCGCCGACAGACTCTCGCTGCGGCGCCTCAACAGCTTCGTTTCCCTGCATGAACCCCAGCTACAGGCAATCGCCGATTTAGCAAAAGGGGTTGTGATACGCGTCCC
>DASTAL010000470.1:0-2685 GCA_035712685.1 Rudaea sp.
TCCAGCAGTTCGCAGGCACGGCCGATCCCGCCAAGTGCCAGCGGAGAAAGCAAACCCGTGAGTTTGTGCTCGATGTCCTCAGGCGACGCCACGCCACGCGCAGCGTAAACACGTCTCAGGACCGGATGGATTCCCGCGGGCCAATCGACAGTCGCCTCGGGTACCGCGCGGCGTACGATGCGCGCTGGATTCACCGAACGCGCCGCCAGAAACGCCAGCGATGCGCGTGTCGATAGCGCACACGCTCGCCGCTGGCAAACAGCAGATCGATGCCGGAGAACCGACGCGCGTCGGTGTCCGGAACCTCGGTCGCGTCGAGCAGGAGGTCCGCATCCGGCTTCGCCAACGCGGCTTGCATATCGACGACGGGAATCTTCGCCAGTTTTGCCAGTGCAGCCACGACGGGATCCGGGCTCGCCACCCGCGCAAACCGCGTGCGCACCCAATCCGGCAACTTGCCGGCACCCCAGAACCACAGGCTGTTCGCGGGCACCTGTCCGCGTTGCACGCGGCGCGCGTTGACCGGATGATTGTGCAGGATCACCTGCGCCTCGTTGAACAGGCTTCGCCACTGGCGCTCGTTGTCGCCGCGCGGCAGATGGCGCATGAGATCGTCACCGAGGACGTGGCGTGGGTCCGCAAACGCCGGCAGGCGCGCGTCCGCGGGGCAGCGCAAGTACCAACGCTGCGGCCGCAGCGCTTCCAGCGGATATCCGGCATCGCCAAACAGGGGCCGCAATGCGCGCGCCAGTTCGCCGCTCTCCTCCTGCGACAAGCCAAGCTCGCCACAGGCCATCAGGCGCGCGGTGACGGAGTCCGCCATCGCATACGCCGGATCGGCGCGCAGCCATTGTGCGCCGGATGCGTCGCCGGCATCGAGGCTGCGCGTCAACGCAGCCACGGGCAACGTGGTGCCGATGAATTCGAAACATTCGCGAAGGGTGGATTCGCGCCCCGGTCTCGCATTCGGCAGCCGATCGCCGCGCGCCAGCCACTGCGCCAGTTGCCGCGTACGTTCGACTCGCGACAATTCCGGCAACAACAGCGTCAGCGTGGGCATGGCCGCGCGGATCAAGCCTTGTAGCGAACCGAGACGATCTCGTAATTCTTGATGCCGTTCGGCGCCTGGAATTCGATGCTGTCGCCCTCGCTCTTGCCGATCATGGCACGCGCGATCGGCGAGGACACCGAGATCAGGCGCTGTTTGATGTCGGCCTCGAGGTCGCCGACGATCTGGTACGTGACTTCCTCGCCGGAATCCTCGTCGGCGAGTTGCACGGTCGCGCCGAACACGATCTTGCCGTTCGGCTGCAAGCGCGCGACATCGATCACTTCAGCATAACTCAGCGCTGCTTCGAGTTCCTTGATGCGCCCTTCGGTGAAACCCTGCTGCTCGCGCGCCGCATGGTATTCGGCGTTTTCCTTCAGGTCGCCGTGCGCGCGCGCTTCGGCAATGGCCGCGATGATGCGCGGGCGCTCCACGGATTTGAGTCGTTCGACTTCGGCGCGCAGGCGTTCGGCGCCCTTCGCGGTCATGGGTGAACGTTTCATGCGAGTTCCTTGTGCAATTCCTGCAGGCTGTGAACGTCGCCGCTGCCGCGGAAATCCAGCGAATGCAGCAAGGCGCGCGCTCCGGCAATCGTAGTCGAATACGTGATGCGCTGCTGCAACGCCTCGCGCCTGATCGAGAACGAATCGGTAATCGCCTGGCGTCCTTCCGTCGTGTTCACGATGAACACGATCTCGCCGTTCTTGATCATGTCGACGATGTGCGGGCGCCCTTCCAGCACCTTGTTGATGCGCTCGCAGTCGATCCCCTTGTCGACGAGATAGGCACAGGTACCGGAAGTGGCGACGAGGGAGAACCCGCGCTTGATCAGGTCGCGCGCGACGGGCAGCAGGCGCGTCTTGTCCGGATCGCGTACCGACACGAATACCTTGCCGAGTTTCGGCGCTTCGATGTTCGCACCCTCATGCGCACGCGCGAACGCGGCGCCGAAGTTGCGGCCCACGCCCATGACTTCGCCGGTCGATCGCATCTCCGGTCCGAGGATGGGATCGACATTCTGGAATTTCAGGAACGGGAAGATCGCTTCCTTGACCGAATAGTATTTCGGCACGACTTCCTTCGTCGCACCCTGCTCGGCCAGGGTCTTGCCGGCCATGCAGCGCGCCGCGATCTTGGCCAGCGCCACGCCGGTCGCCTTGGACACGAACGGCACCGTGCGCGAGGCGCGCGGATTGACCTCGAGGATGAAGATCGTCTCGTTGCCGGCTTCGCCCTGTTCGTTATTGAATTGAATCGCGAACTGCGTGTTCATCAGGCCGACCACTTTCAATTCGCGCGCCATCTGCGCGACCTGTTCGCGCAGCGCGTTCTGCACCCTGGTCGACAGGGAATAAGGCGGCAGCGAGCAAGAGGAATCGCCCGAGTGCACGCCGGCTTCTTCGATGTGTTCCATGATGCCGCCGATCAGCACGGCGCCGGTGGCATCGGCGACGATATCGACGTCGACTTCGACCGCATTGTCGAGGAAACGGTCCAGCAGCACCGGCGAATCGTTGGATACGCGCACCGCGTCGGTGATGTAGCGCTTCAAGTCCGCGTCGGCGTGTACGACTTCCATGGCACGCCCGCCAAGCACGTAGCTCGGCCGCACCACCAGCGGATAGCCGATCTCGCGC
>DASTAL010000471.1:0-3065 GCA_035712685.1 Rudaea sp.
GCGGCCGAGACGCGCAAGGCCGTGCTCGAGGGCGTCAGCGTGACGATCAAGGCGAATGCGAGTCCCGAAGGCAAGCTGTTCGGCTCGGTTGGTCCGCGCGACATCGCCGAGGCGTTCAGCGCCGCCGGCCATGCGCTGGAAAAGAGCGAAGTGGTGATGGGCGAAGGTCCAATCCGCCACACCGGCGAGTTCGAGATCCACGTCCACCTGCACGCCGACGTGCACACCACGGTCAAGGTGACGGTGGCGGCCGAAGAATAAGCCGAACGTCGAACCGGCATATTCGACAAGGGCGCCGCGAGGCGCCCTTGTTGTTTGCGCGCAAGCGCCGCAAGGCGCCTTTGTTTTTGCAGACCGCGAAAAACACACAAGCTGTCCACTGGCCTGTCCACAAGCGGATGTGTCAGCATGCGTCGTCGCGATCCGTGAGATCGCGGGGGACTAACCTGGATTCCTATGGCTGCCTCACCCGACAGGATGTTTTCTCCCGCGCGCGTCGATGCGTTGCGCGTGCCGCCGCATTCCCTCGACGCCGAACAGGCCGTGCTCGGCGGCCTGATGCTCGACGAGCATGCCTGGGAGCGCATCGCCGACAAGCTCGGCGAAGAGGACTTCTACCGCAAGGACCATCGCCTGATATTCCGCGCGATCGGCGATCTCGCCAGCAAGAATCAACCCTGCGACGCGGTGACGCTGGGCGAGTGGTTCGAATCCAGCGGCCTCGCCGACGAGGTTGGCGGCGTGGCCTACGTGATCCAGCTCGCGAACGCGACCCCGAGCGCGGCGAACATCCTCGCCTACGCCGGCATCGTGCGCGAGAAGTCGGTGTTGCGCCAGCTGATCGAGGCCGGCACGCAGATCGTCGGCGACGGTTTCCAGCCGGAAGGGCGCAAGTCCGAGGAAATCCTCGCCGAGGCCGAGCAGCGCGTGTTTCATATCGCCGAAACTGGCGCGCGCGGCAAGAAAAGCTATGTCGAGATGCGCGCGGCGGTGCACGAGGCGTTCCAGATCCTGTCGCGCCGCTACGAGAGCAAGGATGCAGTGACGGGCCTGGCCACCGGCTTCGCCGACCTCGACGAGATGACGGCGGGTCTGCAACCGGCCGACCTCATCATCGTCGCCGCGCGCCCGTCGATGGGCAAGACCGCGCTCGCCGTGAACATGGCCGAGCACGCGGCGCTCAAGTCGCGCAAGGCGGTGGCGATCTTCTCGATGGAAATGTCCGCCTCGCAGCTTGCCTTCCGCCTGATTTCCTCGCTCGGCCGCATCGACCAGCAGCACCTGCGCAACGGCGATCTGGCCGAAGAGGACTGGCCGCGCGTGACGAGTGCGATTACCTTGTTGTCGGAGACGAAAATCCTGATCGACGACACGCCGGCGTTGTCGCCGTCGGAGTTGCGCGCACGCGCGCGGCGCATGAAACGCCAGTACGACCTCGGCCTCATCGTTGTCGACTACCTGCAGCTCATGGCCGTGCCCGGGAACAAGGAGAACCGCGCCACGGAAATTTCAGAGATCACGCGCAGCCTCAAGGCGCTGGCCAAGGAATTGAACATCCCCGTGATCGCGCTGTCGCAGCTCAATCGCTCGCTCGAACAACGCACCGACAAGCGTCCGGTGATGGCGGACCTGCGCGAATCCGGCGCGATCGAGCAGGACGCCGACGTGATCCTGTTCATCTACCGCGACGAGTACTACGACAAGGAATCGGCCGACAAGGGCCTGGCCGAGATCATCATCGGCAAGCAGCGCAACGGTCCGACCGGCACGGTCAAGCTCACCTTCCTCGGCCGCTACACGCGCTTCGAAAACACGGCTGCCGAAGAACGAAGCAATTACCAGTGAGTCGCACCGCGCTGGCGACGATCCACCTCGGCGCGCTGCGCCGCAACCTTGCGTGCGTGCGCGAGCGCGCCGGCGCGGCGAAAGTGATGGCGGTGGTCAAGGCTGATGGCTACGGCCACGGACTGGAGCGCGTCGCGCGCGCGTTGAGCGATGCGGATGCATTCGGCGTCGCCGCGCTCGGCGACGGCTTGCGCCTGCGCGCGGCCGGCATCGCCAAGCGCATCGTCGTGCTGTCCGGGCCGGACGAGACGGCCGACCTCGCCGAATTCCGCCGGCTGGACCTCGATGCCGTCATCCATCACGAATCGCAACTGGCATGGCTCGAAGCCGACCGCGACGCACGCCCATTGCGCGCATGGCTGAAGATCGACACCGGCATGCATCGCCTTGGTTTCGCGCCGGATGCGGCGCGCGCCGCGTTCGCGCGCCTGCGCGCGCTCGCGAACGTCGATCCCGACATCGTGCTGATGACGCACTTCGCCGCCTCGGACGAATTCGCCTCAAACGTCACTCCCACGCAGATCGCCGCGTTCGATGCCGCCACGCACGACTTGTCCGGTACGCGCTCGCTCGCCAATTCCGCCGGCGTGCTCGGCTGGCCGCAATCCCGGCACGACTGGGTCAGGGTCGGCGGCTTGCTCTACGGACTCTCGGTGATCGAAGGCAAATCCGGCGCCGATCTCGGCTTCGAGCCCGCCATGACGCTGTCGACCAAGCTCATTTCGGTCAATCGCGTGCGCCAGGGCGAACGTGTCGGCTACGCCGGCGTGTACGCGTGCCCGGAAGACATGAACATCGGCGTCGCCGCGATCGGCTACGGCGACGGCTATCCGCGCAGTGCGCCCTCGGGCACGCCGGTGCTGGTCGAAGGCCGCCGTGCCGCGCTCGCCGGTCGCGTGTCGATGGATCTGATCGCGATCGACCTGCGCAACGCGCCCGACGCGAAAGTCGGCGACCGGGTCGTGCTGTGGGGCGGGGACTTGCCCGTGGAGGCGATCGCCGCGCAAGCCGGCACCATCAGCTACGACCTCACCTGCGGCATGACCAGGCGCGTCTTGTTCGTGGAAGATGAAGACTGATGGCTAAGTCCAAAACCGCCTACGTCTGCAACCAGTGCGGCGCCGAGTACACGAAGTGGCAGGGCCAGTGCGAAAGCTGCGGCGCCTGGAACACGTTGAGCGAATTCGTGGTCGAGCCGGCCAAGTCGGCCGGCGCGGTCA
>DASTAL010000472.1:0-7716 GCA_035712685.1 Rudaea sp.
CCTGCCGGTGTGCAGGCGTTCGTTGATCTGGCTGGCGGGACGGTTGCGCACCGCGCCAGTGATGCGCAGGCAATACTCGTAGCGCACGTGTTCGGCCGCGGCGAACGCGGCCGCGTTGTCCGGCTCGATCACCACCTGCACGATGCCCTCGTGGTCGCGCAAGTCGATGAAGATCACGCCGCCGTGGTCGCGCCGGGTATCGACCCAGCCGCACAGGGTGACGTCATGACCGATCAGGGCCTCGTCGACGAGGCCGCAATAATTCGAACGCATCTAATGGGTTCCCGCGCTTTTTTTGAAAGTCCGTCCATGGATGGACGGTTCTTGATCTCGCGCGAAGGGACTCGCGCAAAAGTGACGACCGCGCATGCTACGAGGGTTTTTGCTGCGCTGCAAACAAAAGCCCGCCGGATGGCGGGCTTTTGCGGCGGGCTATTGTTGAGAAGTGCGGCCACGGATGGCCGCTTTTTGATTCTGTCGTCACGGATGACGACAAAAACATCCTCACCAGCGCCGATCGATGGTGAATGTGCCGCGACAGCCCTGCGCGACCCATACTCCGCCGCGATTCCAGCCCCACGAATAACCTTCGCGGCAAGGCGAACTCGATTCCTGGCGCTGCAGATAGACGCGCCCACGCCCGCCGACATCGACCGCGCAGTAGTTGCTTTGGCCGCTGTAGCTTTCGCAGCGCACCGTAAAGCGCTGGTTCCAGCCTGGCCCGGGCTGCCAGCCGCCGCGGTAGCCGTCATCATAGTCGCCGCGGTGGTGGCCGTCGTCATAGTCGCCGCCATAACCGCCCCTGGCATCGACGAATCGTCCCGCACAGCCGCGATCGACCCACAGTCCGTGCCGATCGAAACCCCAGTTCTGCCCGCGCACACATTGCGTATTGGAAAGCTGACGCACGATGCGCGCATCGCGCCAAGGCACCTCGCAGCGCTGGAATGCGTAGTTGCTGCTGCGGCACTCCACTTCACCGCCCGGCCCGCCGCCGTAACCCGGCCCACCGCCGTAGCGCGGGTCCTGGGCCTGCGCGGTCGTAACTGCCGAGGCGCCGAAAACGGAAAGAGCGATAACAAAAAGCGATCGTATCGACATGACAACCCTCCTTGATGTGATCAACCCAGCGGCCCGAGTTTATCGCGCGCCGCGCCTGAACGCGCGCTGCACCGCGGCCGGGGGTTACTCGGGTTTCGGCTTGGCTGCGGCCCTGGATTCGGATTTCGGTTTCGCATCCTGCGCCGGTTTCTCGGGTTTCGCGGCCTCGTTTTTTGCCGGCTCGGGCTTTGGCGCCTCATCCTTGCCGGCGAGATTGCGTTTCTTGTCACCGTCTTTCTTGAAATCGGTTTCGTACCAGCCGCTACCGGCCAGGCGAAACGCCGGCGCCGTCACGCGGCGATGGATTTTCTTCTTTCCGCACTCCGGACAGACCGTGGGATCGGGGTCGGAAATCTTCTGCAGGCGGTCGAAGACGTTGCCGCAGGCGGTGCATTCGAATTCGTAGATGGGCATGGGGATACCGGACGATCGGAACCACGGAAATCTAGGGATTTGGCCGACGATTGCAAGCCCGTTGCGGGCATTGCGACGAATCCCTATGCTTGGTCGTCACGCAAAGGGCGTCGCATGGGCGTTGCGGCTGGGCAAGCGGAAACGATCGGTGCTGGCCTTGTTCGGCTGGGCCACGCTGTCGCCGCAGATCCGGCGCAACCGCAGGTCTGGCGGCACCTGGCCGACGCGCTCGATGCCGCCGGCGACCGCGCCGGCGCTGCGGCAGCCTATCTCGAACATGTACGCCATGCGCCGTTCGATCCCGCGCTGATGCGCGCGGCAGCGGCGCTGCATGGCAACGACGTCCCGGTTGCCGAACGCCTGCTCAAGACGCAGCTCAAGCAGGCGCCGACCGACGTCGTCGCGATCCGCATGCTGGCCGAGCTCGCCGTGCGCCTGGACCGCTGCGAGGACGCGCAGCACCTGCTCGAACGCTGCCTGGAACTGGCGCCGGATTTCCGCGAGGCGCGGCATCACTATGCGCTCGTGCTGCACCGGCTCAACGAGCCTGCCGCGGCACTGGCGGAGCTTGACCACCTGCTGCTGGAGGCGCCCGAGGACCCTGGCGTGCGCAACCTGAAAGCCGCCGTGCTGTGCCGCACCGGCGATTACGAGACGGCCATCGCGATTTATACTCAACTGCTCGACACGCATCCGGACCAGGCGCAGATCTGGCTGAGCTGCGGACATGCACTGAAGACCGCCGGCCACGGCGAGCGTGCGATCGCCGCGTACCGGCGCTGCATCGAACTCGACCCGGATTTCGGCGAGGCCTGGTGGAGCCTGGCGAACCTCAAGACCTTCCGCTTCGACGACGCGCAGGTCGCAACCATGCGCCATGCGCTGGCGCGCGCGGACCTGGCCGACGAACATCGCCTGCATTTCGAATTCGCCCTGGCCAAGGCGCTGGAGGATCGCGCCGCCTACGCCGACTCCTTCGACCACTACGCACGCGGCAACGCGCTGCGCCGCAAACTGGTGCCCTACAGCGCCGACGACACCACGGCGCGCCTGCGGCGCACGCGGGAAACGTATACGCAAGATTTTTTCCGCGAACGCGCCGGTGCCGGCTGCGCCGCGCCCGATCCAATCTTCATCGTAGGGTTGCCGCGCGCCGGCTCCACCTTGATCGAGCAGATCCTCTCCAGCCACCCCCAGGTGGAAGGCACGATGGAACTGCCCGAACTCATCTCGCTCACGCGCGCGCTGCGCGAGCGTGCCGGCAGCCGCGCCGCTGGTGCGTACCACGACGCGCTGGCGCATTGCTCGCGCGAGGAACTGCGCGAACTGGGCGAATCCTATCTGGCCGGAACGCGCATCCATCGCAAGCTCAACCGGCCGTTCTTCATCGATAAAATGCCGAACAACTTCGCGCACGTCGGGCTGATTCATCTCATCCTGCCGAACGCCAGGATCATCGACGCGCGCCGGCATCCGGTTGCCTGCTGTTTTTCCGGATTCAAGCAGCATTTCGCGCGCGGGCAGAATTTCAGCTACGGCCTCGAAGACCTCGGCCGCTACTGGCGCGACTATGCCGAACTGATGGCGCATTTCGACGCGGTGCTGCCCGGCCGCGTGCATCGCGTGCACTACGAGGCCATGGTCGCCGATACCGGAGCGCAGGTGCGGCAGCTGCTCGATTACTGCGACCTGCCGTTCGACGACGCCTGCCTGCGCTTCTTCGAAAACGCGCGCCCCGTGCGCACGGCCAGTTCCGAACAGGTGCGCCAGCCGATCTACCGCGACGGCGTCGACCAGTGGCGGCATTTCGAACCCTGGCTCGATCCGCTCAAGGCCGCGCTCGGAAACGCGCTCGAAGCGTATCCAGACGCGTGAACTTCAAATCGATGCTCGTTACGTTCATGGACGGACTTCAGAAAAAACAACCACACCGAGGGGTTTAGCACCATGAGAAAGATGCACAGCACCCGATCCGGCCGCCGGCATGCGTTTGTTGCGCGCCTGCCGTTGGCCGCCGCCATCCACCTGGCCTGCTTCGCGCCCGCGTTCGCGGTCGATGCCGACCAGAACCAGACCACCGCGCCGACCGCCGCCGACAACGCCAAGGCGAAGAAAGACTCGCACGAACTGCAGACGATCACGGTGACCGCGCAAAAGCGCACCGAGAACGCGCAGGACGTGCCGATCAGCATGGACGTGCTCAGCACCGATACGCTGCAGCAGATGAACGTCACGGACATGCACGACTACGTCAAGCTGCTGCCGAGCGTGGCGATCCAGAGCCTCTACCTGGGCTTCTCGCAGGTCTACATGCGCGGCGTCGCCAGCGGCAGCAACGGCAACCATTCCGGCCCGCTGCCGAGCGTGGGCATCTACCTCGATGAGCAACCGATCACCACGATCCAGGGCGCGCTGGACATGAACATCTACGACGTCGAGCGCGTCGAGGCGCTGGCCGGACCGCAAGGCACGCTGTACGGCGCCAGCTCCGAATCCGGCACGATCCGCATCATCACCAACAAGCCCGATCCGACGGCGTTCTCGGCCAGCGCCAGCGCCGAGCTCAATTCCGTGGACAACGGCGGCATCGGTTACGTGACCCAAGGCTACGTCAACCTGCCGATCGCGTCGAATGCGGCGTTGCGCCTGGTCGGCTGGAGCAAGACCGACGCCGGCTACATCGACAACGTCTACGGCACGCGCACGTATCCGACCTCGGGCATCACGGTCAACAACACCGACCGCGTGAAGAGCAACTACAACGACGCCGACACGCGCGGCGCGCGCGCGGCGCTGAAGATCGACCTCAACGAGGACTGGTCGATCATGCCGACGATCGCCGGGCAGACCCAGCACGCGAACGGCATCAACGCGTTCGATCCGAACGTGGGGGACCTCGCACTCACGCATTTCTATCCGGAGAGTTTCGACGACCGCTGGGTGCAGGCGGCACTGACGGTCAAGGGCAAGATCGGCAACTTCGACCTGACTTACGCCGTGGCGCACCTGAACCGCGACGACCACTATGCGCAGGACTACAGCGATTACTCGTTCTGGTACGACACCCTGTCCGGCTACGGTGCCTACATCCACGACAACGCCGGCAATTTGATCAATCCGGCGCAGCACATCCTGGGCATCGACAAATACCGCAAGACCAGCAACGAACTGCGCATCGCCTCGCCGCAGGAAGACCGCCTGCGCTTCGTCGCCGGCGTGTTCGACGAGGTGCAATCGCACGACATCAATCAGCAGTACATCATCGATGGATTGGGCTCGGACCTGTCCGTGACCGGCTGGCCGAACACGCTGTGGCTGACCCAGCAGTCGCGCAAGGACAACGATTACGCCGCGTTCGGCGAGCTCAATTACGACTTCACCGACAAGCTCACCGCGACGGTCGGCGCACGCCGCTATCACACCGACAACGGCCTGTTCGGCTACTACGGCTTCGCGCCGGGTTACAGCACCTCGCAGGGCGAAGCGGTCTGCTTCACGCCCTACACGCCGTTCGAAGGGGCACCCTGTGTGGACGTGGCCAAGAGCACCAAGGAAAACGGCACACTGGGCAAAGTCAATCTCACCTACAAGCTCGATCAGGACAAGATGATCTACGCGACCTGGTCGCAGGGCTTCCGGCCCGGCGGCATCAACCGGCGCGGCTCGCTGCCGCCGTATCAGTCCGACAAGCTCGACAACTTCGAATTCGGCTGGAAAACCGAATGGCTGGATCATCACCTGCTGTGGAACGGCGCCGTGTTCGAGGAAAAATGGAAGAACTTCCAGTTCTCGCTGCTCGGCCAGAACGGCCTGACTGAAATCAGGAACGCGAACCAAGCGCGCATCCGCGGCCTGGAAACGAGCCTGGGCTGGGCCGTCAACTACAACCTGACGGTATCGGCGGGCCTGGCGCTGTACGACGCGGTACTGACCGAAGCTTATTGCGGCACCACCGACGCCAACGGCAACCCGATCACCAACTGTACCGACCCGCAGGCGCCTTCGGGAGCGCGCCTGCCACTCACGGCCAAGGAGAAGGGCAACATCACCGCGCGCTACAGCTTCGATTTCCACGGCATGGACAGTTATTTCCAGGCCGCCGGATTCTTCGAAGGCCGCCGCGGCACCGACCTGCGCTTGCACGAGAACGCGATCATCGGCGACATGCCCGGCTACGGCACGGTGGACCTGTCCACGGGCTTCAAGAAGGACCAGTGGTCGTTCGACTTTTACCTGAAGAATGCGTTCGACAGCCGCGGCCAGCTCGCGCGCTACGCCGAATGCGCGACCGATACCTGCGGCGCGCAGACCTACATCGTGCCCGTGCAGCCGCGCACGATCGGGGTTCGCGTCACGCGCGATTTTTGACGTTCATCACCGCGTAAATCGAAAAGCCCGGCGCAATGCCGGGCTTTTTGTTTCAGGGCTTGGCTTTGGCGAACACCAGTCGCCCGCCCGCCGTATCCACGGCCACGGTATCGCCCGGCTGGAACTTGCCTTCGAGGATTTCCCGAGCCAGCGGGTTTTCCAGCTGCTGCTGGATCGCCCGCTTGAGCGGACGCGCACCGTAGACCGGGTCGAAGCCGATGTTGCCGAGCAGGTCGAGCGCCTTGTCGGAAATCGTGAGCTGCAACTGGCGTTCGGCCAGACGCTTGCCGAGGTAGGCGCACTGGATGCGCGCAATCTGGCGGATCTGCGCCTTGTCCAGCGCGCGGAACACGACGATCTCGTCGAGGCGGTTGATGAATTCCGGGCGGAAATGCGCCTGCACCACGCCCATCACCGCCGCCTTCATCTTGGTGTAGTCCTCCTCACTGTCGCCCGCATACTCCTGGATCTGCTGCGAGCCGAGATTGCTCGTCATCACGATCACCGTGTTGCGGAAATCCACGGTGCGGCCCTGGCCATCGGTCAGGCGGCCGTCGTCCAGCACCTGCAGCAGCACGTTGAACACGTCGTGGTGCGCCTTCTCGACCTCGTCGAGCAGGATCACGCTGTACGGACGCCGGCGCACGGCCTCGGTGAGGTAACCGCCTTCCTCGTAGCCGACATAGCCCGGCGGCGCGCCAATCAGGCGCGCGACCGAATGCTTCTCCATAAACTCGCTCATGTCGATGCGCACCAGCGCCTCGGTGGAGTCGAACAGGAATTCCGCGAGCGCCTTGGTCAGCTCGGTCTTGCCCACGCCGGTGGGACCGAGGAACAGGAACGAACCGTTCGGCCGGTTCGGATCGGACAAGCCCGCGCGCGCGCGCCGGATCGCGTCCGCCACCGCATGCACGGCCTCGTCCTGGCCGACTACGCGCTTGTGCAGCTCGTCTTCCATGCGCAGCAGCTTGTCGCGCTCGCCTTCGAGCATCTTCGACACCGGAATACCGGTCCAGCGCGAAACGACCTGGGCGATTTCCTCGGCGGTCACGCGCTGCTGCAGCAGTTTGAAACCCTTGGCCTCGGCTTCCTGCGCGGCGTGCAGCTGTTTTTCCAATTGGGGAATCTTCCCGTACTGGATTTCCGCGACCTTGGCCAGGTCGCCATGACGCTGCGCGGATTCGATCTCGGCGCGCGCCGCCTCGATCTGCTCCTTGATCTTGGTCGTGCCCTGCACGGCCGCCTTCTCGGCCTTCCACACTTCGTTCAAATCCGAGAACTCGCGGTCGAGCTTGCCGATCTCCGTTTCCAGATCGGCGAGACGCTTCTTCGATTCCGCGTCCTTTTCCTTCTTCAACGCTTCGCGCTGGATCTTGAGCTGGATCAGCCGGCGCTCGAGCCGATCGAGTTCCTCCGGCTTGGAATCGATTTCCATGCGGATGCGCGACGCGGCCTCGTCCATCAGGTCGATGGCCTTGTCCGGCAACTGGCGGTCGGAGATGTAGCGATTCGAAAGCGTCGCCGCCGCGACGATGGCGGGATCGGTGATCTCCACGCCGTGGTGCACGGCGTAGCGCTCCTTCAGGCCGCGCAGGATGGCGATGGTGTCCTCGACGCTCGGTTCGCCGACGAAAACTTTCTGGAAACGGCGCTCGAGCGCGGCATCCTTTTCGATGTACTTGCGGTATTCGTCGAGCGTGGTCGCACCGATGCAATGCAGTTCGCCGCGCGCGAGCGCCGGCTTGAGCATGTTGCCGGCGTCCATCGCGCCTTCCGCCTTGCCCGCGCCCACCATCGTATGCAATTCGTCGATGAACAGGATGATGTTGCCTT
>DASTAL010000473.1:0-3126 GCA_035712685.1 Rudaea sp.
CACATCGATCGTGCCCGCGCTCGGCAACAGCAGGCCGCACAGCATGCGGATCGTGGTCGACTTGCCCGAGCCGTTCGGGCCGAGGAATCCGTACACCTGCGCGCGTGCGACGGTGAGGTCGATGCGGTCGACCGCGACGACCTTGCCGAACGTGCGCGTCAATCCGCGCGCGACGATTGCCTCATCGGCACTCACTTGAGCAAGGTCGCCTGGCAAGGCACGCCCGCCGGCAGCTTGCGTGCCGCGTCGCCGTCGAGGAACAGGTCGGCACGATAGGTCAGGCGGCTGGCGTCGTCGCCGGACAGCGCGTAATACGGCGTGAAACTCGCCTCGCTGCGGATACGCTTGAGCGTGGCGGTGAATGGTTGGTCCGCGCCATCGACGCGCACGCTAAAACGTGCACCTTGGTGCAGCGCCGCGCGCTGCGATTCCGGCACGAAGACTTGCGCATACGGAGCCGCGCCGACCAGCAGGCTGACCACGCTGGCGCCCGCGGGCGGGCGATCGCCGAGCCGGAATGGCAAGGCGTCGACGCGGCCAGCGCGTGGCGCATGCACGGACAGGCGCTCGAGCGTAACCGTCAACTGCGCCGCCTGTGCCTTGGCCTGCGCGAGCGCGGCTTCGCCTTGCGCGAGGTCTTCCGGCCGCGTGCCGTTGAGCAATTGCGCGAGGTTGGCCTTGGCCACGGCGGCGTCCGCGTCGGCCTGGCGCAGCGCCGTGTCGGCATTGTCGAGGTCGGCCTGGCTGTTCAGGCCGCGGCGGCGGATGTCGGCCGCACGCTCGCGCGCGATGCGCGCGTTCGCCGCAGTGGTCTGCGCGCGCGCGAGTGCCGCGCGCGCGGCATCGATGGTCTCGATGCGGGCGCCATGGCGCAGTTCGTCGAGTGCGGCGCTCAGGCGCTGCACATCCGCTTGCGCGGCATCGAGTTGCGCCTGTGTACGGCGCGGATCGAGCGTGAGCAGCAGTTGCCCGGCCTGCACGCTGTCGCCTTCGTCCACCAGGATCTGCGTGATCGGTTCGGACACTTCCGCTGGCACTGCGATGCGGTCCCATTCCAGCGTGCCGAGCAGCGGCGCTGGGCCGCTCTCGCGTGCGCATCCCGCGAGCGCGGCGCATGCGCACAGGGCCAGGAATGCATTAATGCGTCGATGCTGCATGAGGGTGCTCCAGCGCGCTGTCGATCAGCGCAAGCGTGTGTGCGATCAGGGTTTCGGTATCCGGCGCGGAACCGCTTTGATGGGCCAGGCGCTGTTCCAGCCCCGGCACGCCGCGCACGAACGAATTCGCCACGTCGCGCCACACCGGGGCGGCGGCGAACGGAAAAACCGCGAGGCTGATCAGCGACAGTCCGATCAGCATCGGCTGCAGATCGGCGCGGATCTCGCCGCGCCGCTGCGCGGCCGCGATCAGCATGAACACCTTCGGCGACAGCACGGCGCTGAAATTCGCCTGCATGTGTTCGCGCAGGCTGCCGCCCTCGCTCAACACTTCGCGCGTCATCAGCCGCGGCATCCAGGGATTGGCGGCGATGTTGCGCATGTGGGTTTCGAGGAAGCGGCGCAGGGTCGCGCGCGGGCTCGGCAGCGGCTTGAGCAGCGGCGCTACCGAAGCGGCGACGAAAGGCTCGATGCGTTCGGCGAGCACCGTGTCGACGAGTTTGCGCTTGCTCTGGAAATAGTAGTGCAGCAGCGCCGGAGTGACGCCCGCATCCCGTGCGATCGCCCGCAGCGTGGCCGCGGCGATGCCGCGCGCGGCAAAGGTCTCGATGGCCGTATCGAGCAGGCGGACACGCAGATCCGTCGTCCCTGCCCTCGGTCGGCCGGGGCGGCGCGGTTTGCGCGTGGGCATGGCCTTCGGCATTCCGGCAATGTAATTAAACGGATAATTAAATACAAGTGCCGCCGGTTTGCTGCGATCGTTCATGGCGATCGCGTGATCCCTGTCGCAGCCGGATGGCCGGGCCGGGTGCAAGATGTGGCGCGGCAGGCGGCGCACGGTATCCTAGGCGTTTGAGCCTGGTTGATCGGGAGTGGTTCATGGTGATCGCGCGGTGATGGCGTTGGCTTTCTGGCCGGCCTGGGCGGCACCGATGTTGAACGGTGCGGCGCTCCTGCTCGCACTGGGCTTCCGGCGCAATCGCGCCGTGCTCGTGCTCGCCGTGCTCACGGTCGCGGCGTTGGCCCTGGCCGGCGTCGGACATGCCGATCCGGGCGAGCGCGGCATCGACGCGGCACGCATGTTCGCCCCGTGGTTGCTGCTGGCGGCCGTGGCCCTGCCCGAACGCGGCTTGTTGGCGCGCCGCAACCTCGCCTTGCTGCTGCTGCTCGCGCTAGCGGCCTGGTTGACGCTCGCTGCCTCCGACCATTTGTGGCCGGGCCTGCGCTCGGCTTTGCCATTTGGGTTCCTGCCGTGGTCGGCGGGCAAAGTGGCGGCCGGCCTGACATTCGCTGCGGCGTTTGTGTGCATGATCCGATGGCTGTGGCATGGCGTACCGATGGAGCTGGGTCTTTGCGTCGTGCTGGGCCTGGCCGGATTCGCGATGTTGCCCAATTTCGACACCAGCCGCGCGCTGGCCCTGGCCGGCGCCAGCGGCCTGCTCACGGTCCTCTACGCTTCCTACCGCATGGCCTTCGTCGATGCGCTGTCCGGCCTGCCGAACCGGCGTGCGCTGGACGAAACGCTGGCGCGCCTGACCGGCGACTATGCCTTGGCGATGGTCGACGTGGATCACTTCAAGTCGTTCAACGATACGCACGGCCACGACGCCGGCGACAAGGTACTGCAGGCCGTTGCCGGCGAATTGCGCCGCGAACGCCGCGGCCGTGCCTTCCGTTACGGCGGCGAGGAATTCTGCCTGCTGTTCACCGGCGCGCGCAGCCGCGAGGCCGTGCGCATGTGCGACCAGACGCGCCGCGCCGTGGAACAGATGCGTGTGCGCATCCGCTCCGCGCCGAAGAAGCCGCGCGGCGGACAGGCGGTGAAGCGCCGTGAAGACGTCGAAACGAATGTCACCGTGAGCATCGGCGTGGCCTTGCGCGATGCGCAAACGCGCCTCGCAGCGGATGTACTCAAGGCCGCAGACCAGGCGCTGTACCAGGCCAAGTTGCGCGGACGCAACCGCGTGGT
>DASTAL010000474.1:0-1375 GCA_035712685.1 Rudaea sp.
TATGCGAATCCGGCCAATGCCCGCGGCGTCAATCCGGCAGCATCGCGGCGACGAGTTCCGGTTCGTCCTCGGGGATGTCGTGCCAGCACCCGACCAGGCCGGCGCCGCTGCGATCGCGCTGCAGCTCCTGCGGGAACAGGGCGACGCGTTCGTTGCGCATGCCGGCGCTGTCGCAGGCGCGGCGATGCACGAAGGCGCCGGCCAGGTCCGCGCCGAGCCTGCCGCCGAGATGGCAGATCGGCGTCGCGCGCGGATTGAACTCGATGAACAGCGGATCGCGGCCCTGCGTCCGCAGGAAATCGACGCTGCCGAAACCGCAGTAACCGAGCCGGTGCACGAGGGCGCGCGTCGACTCAAGCATGGCCGGATCGTGCGCGAACCGGACGATCGTGCTGGGCCCGATCAGGGCCGGATGCTGGCGCTGTTTTTCGGCGACCAGTGCGCCGAGCACTTCGCCTCGATGCGCGACGAAGGCGACCATCCAGGTAGTGCCGGGCGCAAAGCGCTGGATCAGCTGTGAGCTCTGCATGGGGAGTTCGCGCAGGGTTCGGCGCAATTCGCGCAGATTGGCGCACGGATGAACGTCGATGCCGGCAAAGCCGCGGCAGGCTTTGATGACGACCGGCCAGCCATGGCGCTGCACGAAGGCATGAGCATCCTCGGCGCAGGCCAGCGCTGTAGTTTCCAGTTGTGCGATGCCCAACTCGCGCGCCAGCTGGGACATGGCCAGTTTGTCGGTCGTGCGCCCGTACCATTGCGGATCGCCAAGCGATGCGGCGATCAACGCCTTCACCGACGCGTCGACCGCGGCTTCCCGGTACACGGCATGCAGCCAGTGCACGCTGCACTCGTCGCCAGGCAGCAGGAGATCGGGGGCGAAAGCGCCGATCGCGGCGACGAGTTCGTCGTTCTGCGTTTGGGAATCGTCGCCGAGTCGAAAGCGCCGTGCGATGAAGCGTGAGTAGTCGAGCAGGCTGCCGGTGATTGCAAGGCTGGCGACGGCCGCGCCCTGTTCGGCCAGCGCGCGGGCCAGCCGCGGCGGCTCCTTCCACAGCGGCGACAAGCATACGATCAGTACCCGCATGAAATTTCCCCAGAAGCCATGCCGGGCGCACTCGCGGCGCATACGTCGATCGTGCGCATTTCCCCATTGCGCCAGCGCCGGCCATGACTCGGTTTATTCTATAACCTTGGCGATCTGGCCGCGCGCATGTCGCGGCCTGTCCGGCGACGCAATGGTGAGGAGGGGAAATGCGCAGGAATCCGGCCAGGCCAAATCCGGGTAGTAGATCCGAGTCTGTCGCGCAGCCGGGAAGCAGCCCAGGCGGCATCCTGGGCCTGCGCGCCTTCCTGGTCGAGCGCATGGCGATGTTTG
>DASTAL010000475.1:0-1415 GCA_035712685.1 Rudaea sp.
CGGCATTTCGGCGATCTTGGCGACGCGGAGTCCGCCGTGTCGAAACTCGTCGCCGAACGCGGCGGCTACGACCTCATGCCCGAGATGGGCTACCAGCCGGTGAACAAATACCTGCCGCCGCGTCAACGCCGCGATGGTTGCAGCTCCGCGCCAACCAAAATCGCGCAGGATGACAAAACGGATTTTTCCACCGCGTCGCCGCTGCTGCGCTGGATCGACAAGGTACTTTCGCGGTGAATCCCGCCTTCTCCGTCATCTTCTTCACCGTCGTGTCCGGCTGCGGGTACGGGCTGCTGTTTCTTCTCGGTGTCGTGTTCGTATTGGATCCATTGCCGATCGCGCCCAACGAGGCGTTGCTGGCGCTTGCGATCGGCGCCGCGTTCGTCGCCGCCGGCCTGCTTTCCTCGACCCTGCATCTGGGCCAGCCGCAACGCGCCTGGCGCGCGTTTTCGCAGTGGCGTTCGTCGTGGCTGTCGCGCGAAGGCGTGGCGTCAGTCGCGAGCTTCGTGCCGATCCTCGCGTTGGCGTGGTGCCTGTGGCGCGGCGCGGATGCGAACGACTTGCGCGTGCTTGGCATGCTGCTCGCCGTGCTCTCGGTGATCACCGTCATCTGCACGGCGGGAATCTACACGTCGCTGAAGACGATTCCGGCCTGGCACAACCCTTTCGTGTTGCCGGGTTATCTGCTGTTCGCACTGCTCGGCGGTGCATGCTGGTCGTGGCTGATCGGCGGATGGGCCGGCATGGCGCAAACGCAGCCCGCATTGATCGTCGCATTCGCCATCGCCTGTGTCCTGCTCAAGCGCGCTTACTGGCGGCACATCGACAGCGAAGCGCCGACATCCACGCCCGAATCCGCGACCGGACTCGGCCGCTTCGGGCGCGTGCGCAGCGTCGAGGCGCCGCACACGGAAGAGAATTACCTGACGCAGGAAATGGGCTTCGTGCTCGCGCGCAAGCACGCCGCGCGCCTGCGCACGATTTGTATCGTCCTGATCGGCGCCGTGCCCATTCTCGCTGCAGTCGCCCTGTTCGTGCTGCCAGGTTGGAGCGCGATCTTCGCGTGCATCGCGGCACTCGCGGCCACGGCCGGCCTGTTCGTCGAACGCTGGTTGTTCTTCGCCCAGGCGAAACACGTGGTCATGCTCTATTACGGTGGCACGCGGCCACAAAATCCCTGAACCGCGCTTGTACGCATTGCGCACAAGTCCACTTTTTTGCGTCGGCGCGCGTTTACAATGCGCGCCCGCCGCCTCGCACGCGGCGCGTCCCCCAGATCAAGGAATTCCCGATGAAAACGACCTTACTCGCATCCGCCGTTTTGCTCGCGCTGCCGCTAGCCGCGCTCGCCGATCCGCCACCCGCGCCGCCGATCGGCTGGTCGGGCAGCGGCGAAGCCGGTCTGTCCATCGCCA
>DASTAL010000476.1:0-1236 GCA_035712685.1 Rudaea sp.
TGCTCGGCTTCGTGATCTACTTCGGCTACAGCTTCCGCCACAGCAAGCTGCGCGCGAAAGCCTGATTTTCCGCCACGGCGCGGCGGCGCGGCTGATGCGCACCGGAAGCGGCGCGCGTCAGCTTTCGCCGATACGCGGCACATCTTCCGCCGCACGCTCGCGCGCATCGGCGGGCAGCGCCTTGCTCGCCTTGGCACCCAGTTCGCGCAGCATCTCGACTTGGCGCAACAGGTTTCCCGATCCGGTACTGAGCTTGCTGCTGGCCGCGTCCAATGATTTTGCAGCGGCGGCGACACGGGCACGCGCCTCGTCCAGATCATCGACGAAACCGGCAAACTTGTCGTAAAGCTTGCCGGCGCGATCGGCGATTTCCAGCGCATTGCGGTTGCGATCGTCGAAGCGCCAAAGGCTCGACACCGTGCGCAGCGTGGCGAGGAGGGTCGAAGTCGTCACGATAACGACCTGCCTTTCCAATGCGAACGCGTGCAACGCGTCGTCGTTGTGCACGGCCTCGATGTAGGCCGCCTCGACCGGCACGAACATCAGCACGAATTCCAACGAGTTCACTCCGGGCAAATCGGCATAGCGCTTGTCGGCAAGTTCGCGTACGTGTTTGCGCAGCGAGGTCAGGTGCGCGGACAGCTGCATGTTGCGCTCGGCCCCATCCGCCGCACGGCAGTAGCGCTCGTAGGCGGTGAGCGAAACCTTGGCGTCGACGACGATATCGCGGCCTTCGGGCAGGTGCACGATGACGTCCGGGCGCGGTCGCCCGCCGGCCTCGTCGGCCAGCGTCACCTGGACCTCATAACCACGGCCCTTCTGCAAACCCGATGCTTCGAGCACGCGTTCGAGCACCATCTCGCCCCAGGCGCCCTGCGCCTGCGCGTCGCCCTTGAGTGCACGGGTGAGATTCATCGCATCCTCGCTGATGCGCTGGTTGAGGTTCTTCAGTGTGGCGATTTCGGATTGCAGCGCGCCGCGTTCCTTGTTCTCCTTGTCGTAGACCTCGTCCACGCGCTTGCGGAACTCGCCGAGTTGTTCGCGCAGCGGATTGAGCAGGTTGCCCATGTGCGCCTGGTTCTGTTCGGCGAGCTGCCGGCTTTGCTGGTCGAGCAGTTGCCGCGACAGCAGGGCGAATTTCTCGGTCAGGGATTTCTCGCGTTCCAACGCCGCCTGCTGCTGCTCGCGCAAGCTGGTCGCGAAGGCGGTCGACTGCTGTTCCGCGCGCTGGCGCGC
>DASTAL010000477.1:0-1461 GCA_035712685.1 Rudaea sp.
TGCCCAGTCCGGCGCTTCTTGACCTTCTCGCGCGTGCCGAACGCAACCTGGGCACCGTCAACGCCGAGGTCGAACGGCACCTGCAGGCGGCTACGCCCGCGTAGCGAATTGCTGCGCTCGTTCCACGGTGCCCCGAATACCCGGCAGCACGCCCAGGATCTGCTGTTCGTGCCGGCGCCACTTGTCCGGGTCCGGCGGTGTCACGGTGTAACGCGACAACGGCAGCTTGTCGAGCGGGCGATCCCAGCCGAAATCCAGCGCCTTGCACAAGTGCGCGATCTCCGCCATGGGATTCGCCAGCAGGGAATCGTAACGCGCGATGGTAACGCGTTCCGGCGCAATCGCGCCGAGGTCGTCGAGCAGGATGCGCGTGGCTGTCTCCCATTGGCGCGCGACGATCTCGGGCAGGGACTTGCCGTTCAGCTCGCGCCAGCCCGGCGTCAACAGCAGCGACCACGGCAGCTCGCCGGTCCAGCCCGGCAGGTTGCGATAGGTGGCGAAGCGGCCCGATTGCCAGGCCTCGATCATGCTCGACAGCGTCTCGCGCACGTCGCGGTACAGGAACACGAACCGCGCCTGCGGAAATACCTTGGCCAGGAACGGCACCCGCAATGAATTCTTCGGCGTCTTCTCGAGCAGGCGCGCGGGCTGGCCGCCCAGGCGGGTGCCGTCGCGGTCGCGCATTTCCGACAGGAAACGCCGGCGCAGCGTTTCGGCGATCTGCGGCGTGGCGATGCTCGCGTCGAGCCGGTTCGAATCGTAGTTGTGCGCGATGACGTTGAGCTCGGGCACGCCCTCGATGATCGCGTGGCTTTCGCCGCCGATCGTGTAAACGCCCGGCGCCTGCGCCAAGGTCTCGAACAACAGCGTGGAACCGGAACGCGGCGGCGACATGATGAAAACGGGCCGGTCGAAAACCGTCTCGGCGTTCGCCGCGCGCGGGCCCGGAATCGACGGCGCGTCCGGCAGCGCCACCGTGGTCTGGCGCAATTCGTCCCCGTCCGCGCGCTTCTGGTCGCTCAGCGCCATCGACAGCACCATGATCGACAACGCGTTGACCAGGCGCGATTCGTTGAGCAGCAGCACGTCCATGGCATTGCCACGCAGCCACTGCTCGTAGGTGGTCAGCGCCTTGCGATACGCCGGCCAACCCGCTTCGGCGGTGCCGAATTCCGACCACAGCGCCGACCACGCGCCGAGGAAGCGCGCCGTTATCGCCTTGACCATCTCCAGCTGCGGATGCGGCTGCGATTCGCCGAGCAGGAACGTGACGTGTTCGCGCAGTTCCCACGGCGTCATCACGATCGGCACGTTTTCCGACTCCATGCGCAGCGGCGGATCGCGCTCGTCGGTCGGGGCCACGAACTGCGTGCGCCATCCGGGCGGCACGGGCATGCCGCCCGACATTCGGCCATCGCGGATGAGTTCGCCCAGATCGTCGCTGCCAACCGTGTCGGCGAC
>DASTAL010000478.1:0-2412 GCA_035712685.1 Rudaea sp.
CGCAGCCGCACGACGTACTCGCCGGGTTTGCGGCTCTGCTGGCCGTAGGCGATGTACAAATCCTCGAGCGGGATTTCGCGTTCGCCATCCGGACCGCGCAACGCCACGCGCGCGCCGAGCGCTATCAGGGCTGGCATGGAATCGCCGATCGGCGAACCGTTCGCGACATTGCCGCCGACGGTGGAGGAATTGCGCACCAGGGTTGAACCGAAGCGACGCAGCAGTTCGCCGAAGTCGGGGAATTCGCGCGCAATGACGTCGAAGGCCTGCGCATGCGTGACCGCGGCGCCGATGACGAGCTCCTCGTCGCGATCGTCGATGCCGTGCAGTTCGGTGACGTTGCCGAGGTAGATCACATCGCCCAGGTCGCGGTGCTGCTTGGTCACCCACAATCCGACATCGGTGCCGCCGGCGAGCAGGGTCGCCTGAGGATGCGCGGCGAGCAGCGCGTCGAGCTGGTCGGCGCTCGTCGGCGCAAAATAATGGCGACCCTGGTGTTCGAGCGCCAGCGGCTCGGGATCGTTGCGCCATTCGGCCAGGCGCTCGGACGTCCGCGCGGCGTGCGCGCGCGTCGGCTCATCCCAGGCGTAGTCGTACATGGCCTGCGCGGCATCGATGATGGGCCGGTAGCCCGTGCAGCGGCACAGGTTGCCCGACAGCACGTCGTTGACGCGCGCGCGCGTCGGCCGCGATTCGCTGACGTACAGCGCGAACAGCGACATCACGAAACCCGGCGTGCAGAATCCGCACTGCGAGCCGTGATGATCGACCATGGCCTGCTGCACCGGATGCAATCGCCCGTCGGCGGATTTCAGATGTTCGACCGTCAGCAACTCGCAGCCATCGAGCACGGGTACGAACAGGATGCAGGAATTGACCGCGCGGTAATGCATGCCGCCGTCGCCGCTCGGCGTGCCGATGACCACGGTGCAGGCGCCGCAGTCGCCCTCGGCGCAGCCTTCCTTGGTGCCGGTGAGGCCGGCCTGGCCGCGCAGCCATTCGAGCACCGTCAGCGTCGGATCGACGTCGGTGAGTTCGTGCAATTGTTCGTTGAGAAGGAATCGTACCGGCCGCATGCAAGTCTTCGAGTGTGGCTTGAGGCTCCAAATATACAACCGTCGGCGCCCGCAATTCAGGCGCGGCCGATCGGACGTTTCGGGTTAAAGTGTGTCCGGCATTGATCCTGACGGAAATCCCATGAACGCCAAAACGGCATCCGAATCCTGGCTCGCCCGCCTGCCCAAGGCGGAACTGCATCTGCACATCGAGGGCACGCTGGAACCGGAAATGATGTTCGAGCTGGCCGCGCGCAACGGCGTGAAGCTGCCCTACGCGGATGTCGAGGCCGTGCGTGCCGCCTACCGCTTCGACGATCTGCAATCCTTCCTCGACCTGTACTACCAGGGCATGAACGTGCTGCGCACCCGCGCGGATTTCCACGACCTCGCGCTGGCCTACTTTCGCCGCGCGCATGCCGACGGCGTCGTGCACATCGACGTGATGTTCGATCCGCAGGGTCACCTCAAGCGCGGCATCGCGCTGCAAACCCTCATGGACGGACTGCTGCAGGCGATGGCGGACGCGCAGGCCGAATTCGGCATGACGACCTCGCTGATCCTGAGTTTCCTGCGCGACCTGCCGGCCGAGGACGCAATGGCCGTGCTCGATGAGGCCGCGCCGTGGTACGACCGCATCGCTGCCGTGGGCCTCGACAGCGCCGAGCGCGGCAATCCGCCGGAGAAGTTCGCGGCCGTGTATGCACGCGCCAAGGCGCTTGGCCTGGCGCGCACCGCGCACGCGGGCGAGGAAGGCCCGCCCGCCTACATCCGCGGCGCGCTGGACATACTTGATGTGTGCCGCATCGACCACGGCGTGCGCTGCGTCGAGGACGCCGCGCTGCTCGCGCGCCTGCGCGACGCGCAAATACCCTTGACGGTGTGCCCGCTGTCCAACGTCGCCCTGCGCGTGGTCGACAAACTCGCCGACCACCCATTGCCGGCGATGCTGGCCGCCGGCCTCAACGTCACGCTCAATTCCGACGATCCGGCCTATTTCGGCGGCGGCATGCTGGCCAACTATTGTGCCTGCGCACTGGCGTTCGGCTGGGATCGCGGCACCTTCCGCAAATTGTCGGCCAACGCGGTCAATGCGGCTTTCATGCCGCCGGATCGACGCAAGCAATTGCTGACCGGGATTGCCAACCATGAGTGATCGAATCGTTTGCGACGGCTTGCAAATCGCCGTGCCGCTGCACGCGTTCATCGAACGTGAAGCGCTGCCTGGCAGCGGGATCGAACCGGCGCATTTCTGGCGCGACTTTGCCGCCATCGTGCGCGAACTGTCGCCGAAGAACACCGCACTGCTGGCCGAGCGCGATCGGCTGCAGGCTCAGCTCGATGCCTGGTACGCCGC
>DASTAL010000479.1:0-2428 GCA_035712685.1 Rudaea sp.
GCCGGCGAGGATACGCCCGCCATCGGCGCCTGGATGATGGGAACCTGCAGTTCCAATCGTTCGAGCAAGGATTCCGGATGGGGTCGGGACATGCCGCATGCTCCTTGATGCGTCCGGTCGACGCGGGGCCGCTCAGATTGCGCCCAGGCGGAAAAGCTCATTGTCCGCGAAACCGGCGGCACGGCGCGCATCGAGGTTGAAGGGACCGCGCAAGCCGGTCGGAACGTATTCGCGCAGCAGTTCGGCGAAGCTCGCGTCGGGGTCGCGGCCCTCACGCTCGCAGCACCAGCGGAACCAGCGCGTGCCGGCGGCGACGTGCGGCACTTCTTCGCGCAGGATGATTTCCAGGATGTCGGCCGTGGCATCGTCGCCCACCGAGCGCAGGCGCGCGACCATGCCGGGCGTCACGTCCAGCCCGCGCGCTTCCAGCACGCGCGGCACCAGCGCCATCCGCGCGAGGCACGAATCGGAAGTCTTGACGGCCATTTCCCACAAGCCGTTGTGGGCCTCGAAATCGCCGTAGGCGTGGCCGAGCTGCGCCAAGCGCGCAGACAACATCGTGAAGTGGCGCGACTCGTCGTGCGCGACCGACGCCCAATCGCGATAGTAGTCATCGGGCATGCCACGGAAGCGGTACACCGCGTCCCACGCGAGATTGATGGCGTTGAATTCGATGTGCGCGACCGCGTGCACCAGCGCCGCACGGCCTTCCTCGCTGCCGAGTCCGCGTTGCGGCACGTCGCGTGGCATCACGAGCCGCGGCCTCGCGGGACGGCCGGGCGCGCCGATCGGTTCAGGCGGCACGCCGCCGTCGCGCAGCGGCAAGCGTCCCGCACGCAACGCGTCGAACGTTTCGCGCGTCAACGCGATTTTGGTTTCCGGCTCGGGGCACGCGATGCAACGATTGGCCGCGTCGAACAACGAATCGAATAACCGGCTCATGCCACCCTGCTCGCCCCGAGTTCGATCAGGTCCGCCTGCATTGCAGTCTCGACGGGCTGCGGGCGATAGACCGATTGTGCATACCACTTCATCCACACCGACGGATCGATGGTCTCGTTGATGCCGCCGCCGATCACGCGCTGGAACGGCTGCTTGAAGATCTTGTAGATGCCGTACATGAACTTGGCGTAGGAATCGTTGGGCACGGCGAGTTCCGCGCCCGCCGCCGGCACGAAATCCTCGCTGAAGGCGAGGCCCGCGCCCCTGGCCTTGGCCTGCATCCATGCGAGCGTGATTTCCGGCAAGGTGTCCGGACTATGCCCTGCGCCATCGGTAGTCTCGCCGCCGCCGATGTCGGAATGCGCGCCCGCGAACCAGCGCTGTTCGACTTCGATCTGCTCCGGCTTCCACGCGGTCGGTGCTTCGCCCGGCGCCAGCGTTTCCCTGGGGCGCGTCCATTTGGTCGGCTTGAAGTCGGCGCGGTGTTCGTCGAGCGCGAGCGCCTGGTAGGCGTATTGCACGATCTTGCTCAAGTCGGTGTCATGGAACGCGTAGTGGCTGCGCGAGAATGGAAACCACGACGCCACGCCGGGAATGCCCAGCGCGCCGACGGTATCCCACACGCCGATGAAGCGGATCGTCACTTCGCGCACGCCGTGCTGCGCGCGCCACGTGGCCGTCGGATCGACGCCGTTCACCAGCACGCCGGGTTTGTCGTCGTTGCGGTAATAGTCGTACGCCTCGTCGACCGCCGCCTTGGTCACGCCGTTCTTTGCATCGGGTTTCAGCAAGCCGCATTTGCGGATCAGGCCGCCGAGGCTGCGCGCGGTGTAGGCGCCGCGGCTGAAGCCGAACAGCCAGATTTCATCGCCGTCGCGCCACTGCTCGGACAACCACTTGTAGCCGTCCTCGACATTGCCGGACAGACCGAGGCCGAACGCGCCGCCGAGCAGATGTCCGATGCCGGGTTCGACGCCGACACCGGGGATGTACTTGCAGATCTGTTCGGCGCCGGCGGGGTCGGCGGGCGCGACCAGCTTCCAGAATCGCTCGACGTTGGTACGCGTCTTGGCCTTGTTCCATGTTCCATCGAACAGTGCGACGAGTCTGCGCGGCATGGCACGGTCCCCATTCAGGGCGGGAGGAACGCCGTGAATCCCGCCATCCGTTTGCGTGTTCTATGCGCGGCGGGATGCGCTTCGCTACTCCCGCCCTACTACAATCTCACGCGCTGCGGCGTTGCGCCTTCGCCTCGTCCGAGCGCGCGAATTCGAGCTGGCGCAGGTATTCGGTGTCGACGCCGGTCACGTAATTGCCCGAGAAGCACGAATCGTCGAAGTGCTTCAGGTGCTCGTTGCCTTCCGCGACGGAGTCGATGAGGTCTTCGAGATCCTGGTAGACCAGCCAGTCGGCGCCGATGGTCTCGCGGATTTCCTCGACGCTGCGGCCGTGCGCGACCAGTTCCGCCGGCGCCGGCATGTCGATG
>DASTAL010000480.1:0-8113 GCA_035712685.1 Rudaea sp.
TCTTCCTTGACGTTGCCGGCGACGATGCCGGAGAACGCCCGGCGCAGGTCCGCGGCGAGCAGGTGGCGCGGCTGGTCGCGCTGCAACTTCAGCCCGGCCATGTTGGCATGCGTCGGCCGGAACGGCTGCTGGAACGCATGTTCGATGTTGAGCGCCCAGTTGAAGAAGAACGCATCCTTGTTGTCGAGGCGGTACAGGCGAACTTTTTCCACGCCCGCCGACAGATGACGCGCGGTTTGCGCCGGATCGCCGGTGACGATGCGGTAGTGCTCGGCCACGTCGTTGCCGAGCGTGAGCTTCAGGAACGCGTCGATCTGCTCGAAGTACGCCGCCGATTCACGCGGTCCGGAAAAGACCAGCGGATATGGTATGCCGGCGTTGGCCGGATGCAGCAGGATGCCGAGCAGGTACAGGATTTCCTCGGCGGTGCCGACGCCACCCGGAAACACGATGATGCCATGGCCGGCGCGCACGAACGCTTCCAGGCGCTTTTCGATATCCGGCATGATCACCAGGTTGTTGACGATCGCGTTCGGCGATTCGGCGGCGATGATGCCGGGCTCGGTGATGCCGATGTAGCGGCGCGAGCGCATGCGCTGCTTCGAGTGCGCGATGGTTGCGCCTTTCATCGGCCCCTTCATCGCCCCCGGGCCGCAACCGGTGCAGATGTCGAAGCCGCGCAGGCCGAGTTCGTAGCCGACCTTCTTCGTATAGTCGTATTCGGTGCGCGAGATGGAATGCCCGCCCCAGCACACCGCCAAATTCGGCTCCTGGTTCGGCTTGAGCGTCCGCGCATTGCGCAGGATCTCGAACACCGCGTGCGTGATGCCGTGGGAATCGCCGAGTTCGAAGCGCCCGGCCTGGATCTGGTTGGCGACGTAGACGATGTCGCGCACCACCGCAAACAACAGTTCGTGGATGCCGCGGATGATATGGCCGTCGACGAAGGCGCTGGCGGGCGCGTTCTTCAGCTCCAGCTTGATGCCTCGATCCTGTTGCAGCACCTGGATTTCGAAATCGGGGTAGCTTTCGAAAATGCCGAGGGCGTTGTCATTTTCGCTGCCGGAGGTGAGCACGGCCAGCGCACAGCGGCGCAACAGGGCATTGAGGCCGCCTTGGCTGGCGTCGCGCAGGCGGGTGACTTCGTTGCGCGAAAGTACATCCATCCCGGCAACCGGTGCGATGCGGGCGTTGACGGTGGGAAGTTTCGTGGCTTGAGTTTGTTTGTTCATGTCAGGAAGTGTAACCGAAAAAAAACCGGCGCCCTCGCGGGCGCCGGTTCGGGTACTGCCGATCAGGCTCGATCAGAACTTGTAGCGCAAGGTCAGCAGGATCTGCCAACGGGAAACCACGCGCGACGGATTCGTGTAGCTGTCGTACAAGGTGTAATCCTGCGGCGGCTTGCTCAAGTTGTAGGTGTACTGGCCATTGGCCACGGACGCGGAGGAGACGAGGTAGCGCGTGCCGAAGAAGCCGGCGTTGTCCACGTCGCCCCACTTCTTGTTGAGCAGGTTCAGGAAGTTGTAGATGTCCATGCGCACGACGAACTTGTCCTTGCCGAAGAAGCCCGGCAGTTCCTGCTGCAGGCCCAGGTCGAGCTGGTTCACCCACGGCGAGTTCGAGGCATTGCGCGCGGCGATCTGTCCGCGGTGCTTGCTCAGGTAGGAGTTGCTGTCGATATAGGAATTGAAGGCATCGATCTGCGCCTGGGTGGCGCTGCCGTAGCTCACGCGCGGGTCGTTTTTCAGCGGGATGTAGGCCAGATCGTCGTTGGACAACGAGTCGCCGTTCACGTCGCTGCCAAAGATCCAGCTGTAGGGCAGGCCGCTGTGACCGCTGTAGAACAACGATGCCGTGGTCTTGTTGTCGCCGAAGAACGCATGATCCCAGTTCAAGGCCGCCTTGAACGTCAACGGGATGTTGAAGCGCGACGGCGCCGCGACGATGTCGTTCGGATTGATGCGCGCGTTGTAGTTGAAGTTCGAGTACGCCTGCGAACTGGTGCCCGGGTTGATATCCGTGGCATGGGCGAAGGTCGCGCTGACGGTACCGCTCAGGCCGTTGTCGAACGGCTTGCTCAGCGCCAGCGTGATCGAATTGCTCATGCCCTGGCTGGTATTGGTCAACTCGGTGGACCGGGTATTGAACTCGGGATAGGCGCCGAAGTTGGTGCCGGTGCCGGAAGTGACGGCCGTCTTCCAGTACGAATTGCGACCATCCGGCAACTTGCCGTTCGGCACGCCGAAGTTCGGCGCGAGGTAGGCGATGGCGTCGTCGGACTTGATCATCATGTATTCGGCCGATCCGACCAGGCCCCACCACGGCAACTCAGAGTCGAAGGCCAGGTTGAACTTCAGCGATGTCGGCAGCTTGAAGTTCGGATCGAGGGTGTCGATCTGGCAGTTGGCCGACGCCGTGCAAATGCCGGACTGGAGGGATCCAGGACCGGGCTGGTTGTACGGATCCGGGCTGAAGGGATAAGTGGTCGGATCGCTGCTCCGGAACTGCTTCGTGCCGACCACGCCGTTGTTGATGTACGGGTTGGACAGCCACACCGTGGGCGGCAGGCTCTGGAACAGGCCCACGCCGCCGTGCAACTGCATGCGCAGCGCGGTGTCGAAGTTGTAGTTGAAGGCGATGCGCGGTTCGATGACCGAGTTCTTGCTGCCGAGCGCCGTGTTCGGGGCGTAGCCGAAACGCTCTTCCCAATAGCTCTTGCCGGTCGCCGGGTCGATCGCGACCGGCGGTGCGTGGTCGGAATCCGGCATGTCGATGCGCACGCCGTAGGTCAGCGAAAGCCGGTCGGTGGCCTGCCAGGTATCCTGCAGGAACGGGCTGATCTGGGTGTACTTCCAGGTACCGGCGCTGTCGGCCAGGGTGACGCCGGTCGGCAGGATGTTCACGACATAGGTGCCGTAGTTGCCGGCGGCAATTTCGTCCGCGGGCGTGCCATTGCCGTTCTTGTCGTAGAACCCGTAGGAGCCGTGCAGCAACTGGCCGAAAACGTCGGCCGTCTTGTTGCTCAGGTAGTCGAAACCGGCCTTGACGACGTGGTCGCCCAGATGCCAGGTGCCGGCCAAGGTGCCGTTAAGGCGCTTGCTGGCGATCGAGTTCTCGTGGCGGAAGCGATCCTCGCCCGCAATGACCCAATCGACGCTGCTGGGAATGCTGCCGGCGTAGTTGGGGCAGTTGGCGGCCGTGGCGGTAAAGCAGGCGTAGACCTCGGGCTGGTTCTTGGCCGCACCATTGGTGTTGTCGTACTTCTGGTAGCCCAGCTTGAACTCGGTGCTGAAGGTATCGGTCCAATCGCTGAACAACTGGAAGGAATAATTGTTGGTCTTGCTCGAGACGGTGTAGAAGTCGCTGGACAGGATGACGCTGGACGGCTTCACATACGCGGAGTACGGGGTCGGCCGGTTCTCCTCGGTGCGCTGGTAAGTAAAGCTGGCGCGCTGGCTGTCGTTGATGTTCCAGTCCAGTTTGGCCAGGGAGCGCTTGTCTTCCTGGGTCAGGCCGGCGCCACCGCCGCCATTGGTGCCCGGGTCAATGCCGATGGAGTTGAATGCCTGTGCGACCGCATCCACCTGCGCCTGGGTCAGATCGCCGGTGGAAACGGCATCGGTGCCGACGCCCTGGATTCCGGTGACTTTCTGGTCCTCGTACCCGGCGAAGAAGAACAGCTTGTCCTTGATGATCGGGCCGCCGAGGGTGACGCCATAGGTCTTGTTCTGGTCAAAGCCCGTGTACTTGGCGCCACTGCGGCTGTCGCCGATCATGCTGCCGCCGTCGGTGTACGCGCCGTAGACCGAGCCGTGGAACTCGTTGGTGCCCGATTTGGTGACGGCATTGATGTTCGCGCCGACCGAGTCGAACGCGGCGTCGTAATCGGTGGCCTTGATCTCGTAGGCCGCGATGGTGTCCGGCGAGATCGGCGAACCGGTGAAGCCAAGACCGTTCGAATTCAGGCCGAACGGATCGGTGACCGACAGGCCGTCGACGCTGATGTTGTTGTAGCGGTTGTTCTGGCCGGCCAGGGAGATCGAGCCGTCGTTCTGGTCGGTGACGGTGATGCGTGGATCGAGGCGGGCGATGTCGTCCAGCGAGCGGTTGCCGCTGATGGCGGTTTCCAGCGCGCGACCGCTGATGCTGGTGCCCAGGCCCTTGTTGTCCGCATTGAACTGCGCGTCGAGGGCGGACGCGGTGACGGTCACGCCTTCGAGCCGCGTCGCGGCCGCGGCGGCTGCGGCAAGATTCGCCGTGGCGACCTGGCCCAGTTCGATGTAGATGTTGTCGGCATCGATTTCCTTGATGCCGTTGCCCGTGGCTTCGACATGGTAGGGACCGCCGACGCGCAAACCCTGCGCGATGTAGCGGCCATTGACGTCGGTGGTCGTGACCGAGGCCGTGCCGGACGGCACGTGCACGATGCGCACCGTCGCACCGGCGACCGGCTTGCCGGCTGCATCGGTGACGCGGCCCGCCAACCCGGCCGACGTGGTCTGTGCGAACGCGCTGGACATGGCCAGCATCGAAGCCAGCAGCCAGAACAAAATCTGCATCCCGAATCGCTTGCTCATCTGCATACCCCTCACTGAATACCGAAACTAACGGCATATTTCCGTAATGCTGCGGTGTGCGATGCCCGCAGCAACCCAAACACGGCTTACCCCACAGCGGAATTCCCGACCCCCGCTTTTGGCAAGTTTAACAAAATCCCAAGAATTTGCGCACAAGGTCTGAACAAATCTAGCCGGGGGTCGTGACAAAACCGTTACGGGTTAGTGTTTGCCCAGGTACACGACCACGCCATCCAGGAACATCTGTACCGAAAGCGCGACGAGAAGCATGCCGGTCAGCCGCTCCAGAGCCGTCAGCACGCTGGCCCCGAGCCAGCGGAACAGGTACGTCGACGACAGCAGGATCACCGCCGTTGCGAACCAGGCGCAGAACAGCGCGATGCTCCAGTCGGCGGTACGCCCCGGATGCGAGTTGGTCAGCAGCATCAGCGCGGCCATGGCCGATGGCCCGGCCACGCCGGGTATGGCCATCGGCACGATGAAGGGTTCCATGCCGGTCGCACCGCCGAAAATGCCGCCCTCGCGCGGCGGGAATATCATCTTCACGCCGATCAGGAACAGCACGATGCCGCCGGCGATGCTGACCGACTCGGCGCGCAATTGCAGCGCCGAAAGCACATACCCGCCGCCAAACAGGAACGCGAACAAGACCGCCAGCGCGATCAGCAGTTCGCGCACCAGCACGCGGCGACGCCGTTCCGGCGCCACGTTCTTGAGCAGGCTCAGGAACAGCGGGATATTGCCGAGCGGATCCAGGATCAGAAACAGCAGGACGCCCGCCGACAGCGTGCTCAGACTGTGCTCCACGGTGTTCCCCCCGGCGATGCCTGCCGCGTCTTATATCACAACGCGTTCAACGCAAATCCAGGGTCGCCTGCACGGCCGCGCCTTGATCGCCGAGCAGGTACACCACCGCGCTCGCGGCGGCGGCGGGCAAGGGCACCTCGAGTGCGTTCTCGCCGAAATAGGCCGTGCCGCGCAGGCGCGTGCGCATCGGCGCGGGCAGCAGCGCATGCGCACGCACGGACGTGGATTCCCATTCATCGCGCAGGATCGAAACCAGGCCCGCCAGCGCGTGCTTGGCCACGCCGTAGGCGCCCCAGTAGGCGCGACCCATGCGCGCCGGATCGTCGAGCACGAACACGACACTCGCCTGCTTCGCTTCGCGCAACAATGGCAGGCAGGCCTGTGTGAGCAGGAACGGCGCGGACACGTTGACGTGCATGCCACGCAGCCAGTCATCGGCTTCGATATCCGCGGCCGGTCGCAAGTCTTCGAAATGCGCGGCCGCGTGGACGATGCCGTCGAGGCGGCCGAATTCGCGTTCGACCGTGGCCGCCAGTTCCGCGTAGTCTCGCGGCGTGGCTCCGGCCAGGTCGAGCGGATAGAGCGCCGGTTGCGCGGCCTTGAGCGCGACGATTTCGTCGTAGACTTTTTCCAGCCGCGCAATGCGCCGGCCGAGCAGGACCACGTTCGCGCCTGCACGCGCGCAGGCGAGTGCGCTGGCACGGCCCAGGCCGCCCGCCGCACCGGCAACGAGCACGACGCGCTCGCGCAAATAGTCGGACGGCGCCTGCCAATTCGGCGGCAGGCGCGCGCCAGTCGATGCGGACATGCGCGGCTCAGGCCTTTTTCGCTTCCTTGACCATGCGCTCGAGTTCGCCGCTCTCGTAGAGTTCCAGCGTGATGTCGCAGCCGCCGATCAGTTCGCCGTTGATGAACAACTGCGGGAACGTCGGCCAGTTCGAGTAGTGCGGCAGGTTCGCGCGCACCTCGGGGTCCTCGAGCACGTTCACCGAGGCGTACTCCGCGCCGACCGCCTTTAGCGCCTGCGCGGTGCGGCTGGAAAAACCGCACATCGGGAATTGCGGCGTGCCTTTCATGAACAGCACGATGGGACTGGATTGCACGGTTTGCTTGATGCGTTCGATGGTGTCCATGGGTCACGGCAGACTGCGCGGGACATCCGCGCCGATGCTGCGCATTGTAGCAGTGCGGCGCGTATACTTGATGGTCGGTTCAATCAAAGGAGAACGCCATGGCCATCGAACTTCCTGCCCTGCCCTACGCGCGCGACGCGCTGGCACCGCATATCTCGGCCGAAACCATCGACTATCACTACGGCAAGCACCACCAGGCCTACGTGACCAACCTCAACAACCTGATCAAGGGCACCGAATTCGAGGCCATGGACCTCGTGTCCATCGTCAGGAAGGCGCAAGGCGGCATGTTCAACAACGCCGCGCAAATCTGGAACCACACGTTCTACTGGAACAGCCTGTCGCCGAAGGGCGGCGGCGAACCGTCCGGCAAGCTCGGCGACGCGATCAAGAAGGCATTCGGCGGCTTCGCCCAGTTCAAGGACGATTTCAGCAAGCTCGCCGCCGGCACGTTCGGCTCAGGCTGGGCCTGGCTGGTGCAGCGCGCGGACGGCTCGCTCGGCATCGTCAGCACCTCGAACGCGGCGACGCCGATCACCGGGGCCGATCACCCGCTGCTCACCTGCGACGTCTGGGAACACGCCTACTACATCGACTACCGCAACGCCCGGCCGATGTACATCGAGGCGTTCTGGAACCTGGTCAATTGGGATTTCGCCGCTTCACAGATGAAGTAACGGCTACAGCACGACGCGCATGGAGTAATCGATCGCGCGGACATGCTTCGTCAGGGCGCCGACCGAGATGTAGTCGACGCCCGTTTCCGCCAATGCGCGGACGCGATCCAGGCCCACGCTGCCGGAAACCTCCAGCTTCACGCGCCCGGCGACATGCGCGACCGCACGGCGGATGTCGTCGAGCGGAAATTCGTCGAGCATGATGCGATCGACCCCGGCCGCGAGCGCCGCGTCCAGTTCCTCGAAATTCTCGACTTCCACTTCGAGCAGCAGTGCCGGATGCCGCGTGCGCGCGGCCTCCACCGCCGCCGCGAGCGAACCGGCTGCCGCGATGTGGTTTTCCTTGATCAGGATCGCGTCGAACAGGCCGATGCGGTGATTCGTCGCGCCGCCGCAGCGCACCGCGTACTTTTGCGCAAGGCGCAATCCGGGCACGGTCTTGCGCGTGTCGAGGATCCTCGCGTGTGTGCCGCGCACCGCGTCGGCGTATTGCGCGGCAATGGTTGCGGTACCCGACAATGTCTGCAGGAAATTCAGCGCGCAACGTTCGGCGCCGACCAGCGTCCGCGCGTTGCCGCGCAGTTCGCACACGATGCCGTCGGCTTCGACGCGCGCGCCTTCGGCCACGCGCCAATCGATAACCGTCTGTGCATCGAGTTCGCGGAAACACGCACCGAACCACGGCCGTCCGCACACCACGGCCGCTTCGCGCGCGATCACGCGGGCGTGCGCCTGCGCCTGCGGCGGCAGCAGATCGGCCGTGACGTCACCGCTGCCGAAATCCTCGGCCAGCGCGCGGCGCACGTCGGCTAGCACCGTCGCGGAATCCGGCGGCTGCGGCATCGTCTCGCGCATCATCTCAGCCAGCGGATGTTTCCGGCCTGGCGTGTGCTGCCTTCAGGCGCTCGACGATCGCGTC
>DASTAL010000481.1:0-1206 GCA_035712685.1 Rudaea sp.
GGCAACACCAAACGCGCGCATGTCGATCACGCCGATGTCGTCGCCATCGACGAGACTGCGCCAGCCAAACCGGCGGCGGCCACTCCCAATCAGGACGACGGTTTGCAGGCCGACGAGCGCAGCATCCAGTCGGACCTTGCCCAGGCCAAGAACCCGGTTGGCAATGTGCATCAGCTGCTCTCCGCGCATAGCCCGCACAACAGCTTCGCGGAAGCTGGATTTAACGGAAATGCCGATACCCAACGCGCCGACGTGAACTCGGCGAATCCGGCTGTACCGCTGGACAAGACCATGGCGACACCCAAGCCCTCCGCCAATCCGAATCAGGACGATGGCCTGCAGGCGGACGAACGCAGCATCCAGTCGGATCTCGCCGACGAGAAGGCGCGCAAGGCCGAGAAGGACGTGGTCCTGCACGAGGTGGCGAACATCCTCGCCGACGAAGTGAACCTGCTGCGCACGGACACGAAGCTGGCCGCGCGCGTGCTGCCGCATTCGGCGATCGAAAAACCTCTCGACTGATTTTCCGTTCGTCCTGAGCGTGGGCGCGAAGTGCCGAAGTCGAAGGACTTACGGCGTTTCGACTTCGCTCGCTGCACGAGCTACGCTCAACGCGAACGGATTGGATAGCGCTCTTTCAACATCGCCAGGAACGCGCGCAGGCCCTGCGCCTCGCCGCCTTTCGGGCGCCCGGGCCGATCCGAATCGTTCCAGGCGTAGACATCGACATGCATCCAGGCCTGCGCGTCGGGCACGAAGCGCTGCAGGTACAGCGCCGCCGTGATCGCACCGGCATGTCGCGAAGGCCCGGCATTGGCGATGTCGGCGATGGACGAATCGAGCATGCGCGCGTAAGGCTGCCACAGCGGCATGCGCCACAGCGGATCCGCCTCGCTCACACCCGCGGCAAGGACCGCCGCAGCGAGATCGTCGCGGTTGGCGAACAGAGCCGGCAGGTCCGGGCCGAGCGCCACGCGCGCGGCGCCGGTCAGGGTGGCGAAGTCGACGATCAGGTCGGGTCTTTTCTCGACCGCGTAGGCCAACGCATCGCACAGGACCAGGCGACCTTCGGCGTCGGTGTTGTCCACTTCCACGGTGATGCCGGCGCGCGTGCGGATGACCTCGCCGGGCCGATAGGCGTCTGCGGATACCGCATTCTCCACCGCCGGGATCAGCAAGGTCAGGCGCAGCGGCAATTTCGCCTGC
>DASTAL010000482.1:0-6581 GCA_035712685.1 Rudaea sp.
CGCAGCGATTCGAGCAGGTCGAGGTTTTCCTCGCCGGGAATGCCGAACACGTAGTGCACATGCTCGGCCTCGAGCGCCTTGACGAACAGGTCGGAAGCTTTCATCGCGTCTCCCCGCTGGCTGGGTCGGATTGTCCGGCCATGCGGGGAATGCGTCAAATCGACGCGTCGCTACGCCACCGCGCCGAACAGCGCGCCAAGCCCTGCCGTCACCGCCATGGCGATGGCGCCCCAGAACAGCACGCGCAGCGAACCCTTGACCACGCCCGCGCCGCCGGCGTTCGCAGCGAGGCCGCCGAGCAGCGTCAATACGACCAGCGACACGACCGGCACGACGATGAGCAGCTGTGCAGGCGGTGCCACGATCACGCTGGCCAGCGGCAGGGCGGCTCCAGCGGCAAAGGTGATGGCTGACGTGAATGCCGCTTGCAGCGGACGCGCCTTGAGCGTTTCCGAAATGCCCAGTTCGTCGCGCAGGTGCGCATCGAGCGCGTCATGCGCCATCAGTTGTTCGGCGACCTGGGCAGCGAGCTGGGATGTCAGGCCGCGCTTGACGTAAATGTTCGCGAGTTCCTTGTGCTCGGCGGCATTGTCGGTTTCGAGTTCGCGGCGCTCGACTTCGGTTTCCGCCTCTTCCATGTCCGACTGGGAACTGACCGACACGTATTCGCCGGCCGCCATCGACATTGCGCCGGCCGCCAGGCTGGCGACGCCGGCAGTGAGGATTGCCTCGCTCGTGGCGTGCGCGGCGGCGACGCCGAGGATCAGGCTGGCGGTGGATACGATGCCGTCGTTGGCGCCGAGCACGGCGGCGCGCAGCCAACCGATGCGGCGTGTGCGATGGTGTTCGTAATGGCGCGGACGCATGGTTCAACTCTCCGTGTCGCGGATCAGGGGGATTTCGCCGTCGGCGAGGCGAGCGCTGAAGCGGCGCGCAGACGCGGACGTCGTTGCGCTGCGTACCACCTTGCCGGTGTCGCGGTCGATGAGGATGGCGTAGCCGCGCTGCAGTGTGGCCAATGGGCTGACCGCGTTCAAGGCGCGCGCCAGTTCGCTCAGTTGCATTTCGCGCGCCCGCAGGCGCTGCGCAAACTGCAGGCGCAGGCGCTCGATGCCCGTACGCAAGGCATTGGCGTGTCGCGCCAGCGTGTTCCCGGGATGCTGGCGCCGCAGGCGCGCGTGCAGATTCGCGAGGCGCTCGCTGCCCAGGCGCAGACGTTGACGCGGATGTTGCGTGCGCAGGCGCGCCAACGCATGGTCGCCGCGCTGCGCCAGTGCGTGCAGGCGATGGCGGATCCATTGATCGAGGCGGGCACGGACGTGGTCGAGGGCGCGAAGGATCTCGCCGGCGTCCGGCACCAGCAATTCCGCCGCGGCGGAGGGCGTCGGCGCGCGCAGATCGGCTGCAAGGTCGGCGATGGTGAAATCGATTTCGTGGCCGACGGCCGAGACGACCGGGATCGAACAGGCCCGGATCGCGCGCGCGACGGCCTCGTCGTTGAACGCCCACAGGTCTTCCAGCGAGCCGCCGCCGCGGGTAAGCAGCAGCACATCGTGGCGGCGCGCTTTCGAAGCCGATGAAAGCGTCTCGACGATGGCTGGCGGTGCTTCCTTGCCCTGCACCGGCACCGGCAGGATCTCCACCTGCGCCAGCGGAAAGCGCCGCGCGATCACGCTGAGCACGTCGCGGATCGCGGCGCCGGTCGGCGAGGTGACGACGCCGATGCGTCGCGGCAGTTTCGGAATCGCGCGCTTGGCGGCGGAATCGAACAATCCCTCGGCGGCAAGTTTCGCCTTCAGTTCCGCGAACGCACGCAGCAGCGCGCCTTCGCCGGCTTCTTCCAGATGCTCGACGACGAGCTGGAATTCGCCGCGCGCCTCATACAGGCCGACGCGCACGCGCGCCAGCACGCGCATGCCGTCGGCCGGCTTGAAGCGCAGGTGCGCGCTGCGCGGCCGGAACATGGCGCAGCGCACCGCGGCCTGGGCGTCCTTGAGCATGAAATACATGTGGCCGGAGGCGGCGCGGACGAAGTTCGAGATTTCGCCCTCGACCCAGATCAGCGGAAACGCGTTTTCCAGCAGGTTGCGCGCGAGGCGCACGAGCTGGCTGGGGGAAAAGACTTCCCGCTCCGCGGTCTGGACGGCTGGCGTTTCGGACATGGGAGAAAGCGAAGTGACCGGAAGTCGAGGTTACTCCGCGCGCCGCGGGAATGCCAAACGGGATTTTCGCCGCGGCATGGCGAGCGGCTATAGTAGCCGCATGTCCGACACTTCACCGGCGCCGGCCCAGCGCGAATCCTCGACCGGCGACCGCGCCCTGCGCCAGCGCACGCAGGCGTTCGTGCGCGATTGGCGCGCCAGCGTCGGCCGGCAGTGGCAGGTCGAGCAGGCCGGCGCGCTGTACGAGGAACTGGAGCGTCTCGCGGAGCTGGCCGAGGCGCAGGGCGACGCGGATGTCACCGACCCGGTGCTGGAATTGACGGCGTATCTGTGCTCGTTCGTGGATCGCAACAGCAAGCCGAATCCGGCGCAGCTGCAGGGTCTGGAAAGCCTGATCGAGCGCCTGGCCGACGCCAGCGGCGAAAAGACCGCGCGCACTCCGCGCAAGCCGGCTGCGGCGGTCGAATCCGCTCACCGGCAGGTGTTCTATCTGCGCGAAAGCGCGCACGAGATCCCCGGCTTGGCCGTGCTGCTGGGGCAGCAGGGCGCGGTCGTGCGTCCCTTTCTGGATCGGGCCTCCCTGCTCCGTGCGTTGGACGAAGTGAGTCCGGACGTCGTTCTGGTCGGCGAGAAGTTCGAGGCTGACATCAACGCGGTCATGGAGGCCGTGCAACGGCTGCGTCCGGCGCACAAGGAGCCGCCGCTGTGCCTGCTGCTGGCCAGCCAGACCGACCCGACGCGCACGCTGTTCGTGCAGCGCGCCGGCGCGGACGCCGTCATCGTCGAACGCGATCCCATCGCGTTATCCGCGCAAATCGACGGACTTCTGGCGCAACGCCGTGCGCTCGGTTACCGCGTGCTGATCGTCGAGGACGACCGCAGCCAGGCGAAATTCTGCGAGTCGATCCTGCGCCATCGCGGCATGCTCACGCACGTGTGCGAGGATCCCGCTGCGGTGCCGGCGGCGCTGTCCGATTTCAAGCCGGACCTGGTTCTGCTGGACTTGTACCTGCCCGGCAGCAACGGCATCGAGATCGCGCAGCGCATCCGCGAATCCGGCCACGCCTTCCTGCCGATCGTCTTTCTCTCGGGCGAACTCGACCTTGACTTGCGCTTCGATGCCATCCGCATGGGTGCGGACGACTTCATCACCAAGCCGGTCAAGCCTCGGCATCTGGTCACGGCCGTGGAAAGCCGCATCCGGCGCACGCGCGAGCTGGCCGCGGCACAAGTCGACCGCCGTGGTGAGCGGCGCGGCAACCTGTCCGGCCGCGACGTGCTGGCCGCCGAGGTGATGCGCGCGGCACGCGAGGAATCCGAGCGTTGTCCGGCGCTGGCGCTGTTCGCGGTGGACGATGTCGAGAGCGTGCTGCGCAGCAGCGGCTTCGTCGCCGCGAGCACACTGTCGCAACAACTGGCCGGCGTACTTGCGGCGGAACTGCATGGCGAGCGCAGCCTGTGTGCATGGGGCGAGTTGAGATTCCTCGTCCTGCTGCACGCAGATGACCAGCTGGCCTTGCGCGAGCAGCTCGAGGCATTGCGGCGCAAGCTCGAAGAACGCCCGTGGCTTTCGGAACAATCGCCCGTGCATCTGCACGTGAGCCTGGGCTGCGCACGCCTGCAGCCGCAGCTTGCCGGCATCGAGGAAGCGCTGGAACGCGTGCGCAGCCTGCTGGCCAACGCGCAGGCAGCGGGCGGGGCACGCTGCGAGTTCGACCTGCGCGAGGCCGGGCCCCAGGCTGGCGAAGATCCGCAGGTGCGCCTGGTGCGCGCCTTGTTGCGCGCGCCGAGCGTGCGCGGCACCGCGCAATTCGAGTTCCAGCCGTTTGTCCCGCTGGTCGGTCAGATCGCCGGCCAGTACGAGGCGCGCATGGCGCTCAAGCCGCCGAAGTCGCGTCAGGTCAAGCTCCTGCAACGCGGCGAGTGGCTGCCGATCGCACGGGAACTCGAATTGGTCGCCCATGCGGATCGGCATTTCCTGCGCGGCGTGATCGAACGCGTGCGCGAAAAGCACGTGCAGGGCGAGGATCTGCGCCTGTATCTGCCGATTGCCGCATCGAGCCTGTTCGATCCGGCGTTCGCGCCGTGGCTTGCGGCCGAATTCGGCGCCCAGGCGGTGCCGAGCAATACCCTGGCGCTGGAATTCGACGCTGCCGATGTGCGCGCCGAGTTGCCGCGCTTGCGCGGCGTGCTGGAACCCGTGCAGCGTGTCGGCGTGAGGCTGGCCCTCACCGCGGGTATCGGCGGCGAGGCGGATCTTGGCAAGCTGCTCGCGCTCGATGCGTTTGGCGTGATCAAGTTCGCGCGCGCGGGTGCAGCGGACGCCAAGCCGGAGGCCGCCTGGGAGCCGTGGTCCAAGGCCATCGCCGAAGCGCGCTCACTGGGCAAGATCGTGGTGGCCAGCGGCGTTGCCGGCATGGCGGATATTGGCGTCCTGCTGCGGCTCGGTGTGCATTATGCGCAGGGCGAAGCGCTCAGCGGCTGGCTGGCCGAGTGGGATTTCGATTTCGCCGAAGCAGTCCTGTAACCGGTCCGGCGGCACACCAACGCGCCTTGGCGCCACCGCACGGCTCAGTGTGGCGGCGCGCTGGACGGATTCGTTTCCGCGCTGCCTTGCGCAGTTTGCGCCGCCGGCAGCAGGCGCTGGTTTTCCGGCGAGTCGTCGACGAACCAGGGCTTGCCGTCCTTGTCCAGGTACAGGCGCTGCATTTCGTCCAGGTGGAACGGACGCGAGCCGATGCGGCCGAAGACGGCGATCTGGTTGCCGGATTCGTCCACCGCGCGATCGCGTTCCAGGCCGCGCGACAGGGACAGTGCCGTATGCTTGGTCGGATACCAGGCGATGAGCTGCGGCTTGGGTTCTGGCGAAAAGCCGTAGAAATTCGGCTGTGACTCAGGGCTGGTGAGCTGGATCACCTTGAGGCCGTTCTTGCCGTCGGCGACGTAGGCGAACAGCGAGGCGTTCGTGGTGCCGACGACGACGTCGCGCGCGTCGTCGATTTTCCCGCCGGCGTTGAACATCTGGTACACGAACGGGTGTTGCGGCCGGGTGATGTCGATGATGGCAAGTCCGTCGGCGCCGTCGGCGACGTAGGCGTAGGTGCGCGCAACGTGCAGCTTGTGCGCATGGCGCAGCGGCACGAAGGCCGACGCGACCTCGACGGGCCGTTCACGGTGCGTGACGTCGACGACGTGGAAGCCGTCCTGCGCGGTCACGAACAGGTAGCGGAACTGCACCTGCGCCGCCTGCGCGCCGGCGATGGCGATCGTCGCCAGGTATTTCGGCTTGAGCGGATCGGTCATGTCGAGCACGACCACGCCCTTGTTCGTCGAAACATAAAACGTGTCGCCGGCGATGGCGAGGTGGCGCGCGCCGTCGAGCACGCCGTTCTCGTTCCAGGTGAGCTGGCGCCTGAGGAAGTTGTTGCGCGGCTCGCCGTCGGTCAGGGTCTCGATGTCGGTGGCGATCAGGCCTTCCACCGCGTCGGTGATGAAGGCGTACTTGTAGATCGGCGCCATCGGCTGCTCTTCGTTGTCCTTGCGCATCAGGTCGCCGACATTGCGGTTCGGCGCGACCGGCTGCGTGGTGGCGAGGACGACGCAGGTCGCGTTCTTGCTGGCGATGTGCGTGTCCTGGCCGAGCGCCGAGAACGGCGCGGTGACGAGTTTCTCGGAGAAGCCCTTGTTCGCGACGCTGGCCACGTCGTATACGCGCATGCCTTTCGCGCCTTCGGCCACGTACAGGTATTCGCCGCGCAATTGCAGGCATTGCGCGTCGCCGGCGTTGTGCTCGGCGGCATGCTGCAGTTTCTGGCCGCGGTCTTCGTGCGCCTTGAACCAGTCGGGATAGGCGTATTTCTGCAGGTAACTGCCGATTACCGCCTGCGGTTCGTCCCATTCGGTGACCTGCACCGCGCCGACGCCGCCGTCCTCGCCGACCCAGGCGTGGTAGCCGATGAAGTCGACGAACTTGGTGCCGAGCAGCAGCAACTGCGCCATGATCGCGTTGTTGTCGTTGGACTTCGACAGATGGCAGTCGTCGCACTGCTTGGTCTCGGTCTTGCGCTCGGTATGCGGGTAGTGCGGCGCGAACGCCTGCGAGGAATAGCCCGAGGCCGCGATCGGCGGCTGCTGCACGTAGATCTTCTCGCGGTTGATGTTGGTCGAGGACAGCACCAGCGCCGAGGAGGAACGCACCGGTGCGATCTTGTGGTCCTTGACGTCGCCGTGCACGCCGAGCTGAAACATCTGGTCGCGCGCGACCTGCGGGTTATAGGTGGCACAGTTGCGCGTGAAACCGCCTTCGTACTTGTGCCGCTCGGTCTTCCAGTTCGCCTGGATGGGCAGATGGCAACCGCCGCAACTCGTCGTCCACGAGGTGTGGCAGGCGTAGCACAGCATCTTGTCCTCGTTGTGCGC
>DASTAL010000483.1:0-1357 GCA_035712685.1 Rudaea sp.
GCGCCCGCGCTGGAAGGGCCGGATACGATCACCGCGCTGACTGCGCCCGGCGGGCGCCTGTTCGAAGCGCGTCGCGCCGTCGTTGAACATTGTGCGCAAAGCGGATTCCTGGACATCGTCGCACCGCAGGGCGCGCTGTACGCGTTTCCGTCCGTGCGCACCGAGGTGTTGCCGGATTTCGACGACCATGCGTTCGCACTGCAACTGCTCGAAACCGAAAACGTGCTGATCGTGCCGGGCCGCGGTTTCAACATCGTCGAGCCGAACCACTTCCGCGCCACGCTGTTGCCGCCGCCGGCACAGTTGCGCGAGGTGTTCGCACGCATCGAACGCTGCCTGGAAAGTATGGCGGCATCTAGCCGGCGACATGTGGCTTAGGAAGCCTTTGAATAACCTGCTGCGCTCGACATCTCGCGCGCCGGCAGTGCTCGGAATCCTCATTTACTCGACTGTAAACTCCGGTTCCTGCGCGCTGGCGACGCGCGACCTGTCTTCACTCGCGACGGTTCTTCAAAGGCTCCTTGGCTTCGTCATGGCAACAACCATCTCAGCCTGTGCGGCGCACTCCACGCAACCGATACGCTACCTCGCCCTGGGCGATTCCTACACCATCGGCGAAGGCGTGGCGGCGAACGAAAGCTGGCCGCATCAGCTCGCCGCCGCACTGCGCGCACGAGGTTCAGCGATCGCGGAACCTGAAATCGTCGCGCACACCGGCTGGACCACGGACGAGCTGTCCGCCGCGATGGACGCGCACGCATTCCATCCGCCCTACGCCCTGGTCACCCTGCTGATCGGCGTCAACAACCAGTACCGCGGACGCGACCTGCAAAATTACCGCGTTGAGTTTCGCACCCTGCTCGAACGCGCGATCGCGCTTGCTGGCGGCGATGCGTCGCGTGTCGTCGTCGTCTCCATTCCGGACTGGGGCGTCACCCGCTTCGGCGCCGAAAGCGGGCGCGATCTCGGCGAAGTCGCCCGTGAAATCGATGCCTTCAACGCCTCGGCGGCGGCAATTTCCACGACCCTGCACGCCCACTACGTCGACGTGACGGCGATCTCCCGCGACCGTGGCGGCAGCCCCGACATGCTCGCCGCGGACGGTCTGCACCCTTCCGCCGCCATGTATTCGCGCTGGACTGCCGCGATTGCCCCGGCCGCTCAGGCCGCATTGCATCGGCATTGATCTGGATCAGATCCCGCGACGCCATGGCTTGCGCTGGCGTCCTTGATCTGTAACATGCGTCCAAAGACATGCGTCCGGCACGGTTTTCGGCACGGCGCAAACACGGGAGGGCGATATGCGCATCGGCTTTGGCGTAGTGCTCGGCATCGGTTGTGTTCTCGCCGGCTGCGG
>DASTAL010000484.1:0-5622 GCA_035712685.1 Rudaea sp.
CCCCACGCTGGTTCTGGCGCGCCGCGCCTAGTTCGTGCGGCCCAGACCTTGTACGGCGCTTTGCGCGGCCGCATTATTCGGTCGACTTCAGCGGACAATCCTCATGGCCACCGGCTGGGCAGGCGACAACGCAGTGCAGGATCAGATCGACGCGACGATCAACGATGCGATTAAGCGCGTGCGCAGCCGCGCGGCCAAGGGTCCGAGCCTGAAGCGCTGCGAAGAATGCGATGCGCCGATTCCCGAGGCGCGCCGCAAGGCCGTGCCCGGCGTGCGCCTGTGCGTGGCCTGCCAATCCGAACGCGACGAGCGGGAACGCGCCTTCAGCGGCTACAACCGGCGCGGCAGCAAGGACAGCCAGTTGCGCTGACGCGAGCTGGCTGTCCTGATACAAACTGGATCTGGCTTGCCGGCCCGTCAGTCGTCGCTGTCGTCATCGTCGTCGGAAAAGACGATCGGTTCGTCCAGGTCATGGCAAAAATCCTGCTTGCTGGGCGAACTGTAGGTGCCGTCGCTGAATTTCGCGCGAATCCATTGCACGCACTTCTCGTTATCCGTACTGCTGTCCCAATACATCGTCGCGGTTTCGCCTGGCCCAATACCGCTGCCGATGTCGAATTTGCCCCAGCTCTTCTTGTTTTGCGACACCTGCAATTTGACGATGTCGGTATCGGTAGAGTTCTTGACCTTGAAATGCCACTTGCCGGTGGCGGCCGTGGCCTGACCTCCGGAAAATCCGAACGCGGTGCAAAGCAAAGCAATGCGTACAGCCTGCAGGATCTTCATGAATACCCCCTGATTATTGTCGATCGAATCCGCCATGGCGACGGAACAAGTGATGCCCGGGCGGAGGCAAGCGTTTTGCAGCGACCCGTTTGCCATTCGCCACGCGCGAGACGATGCTAGCACAGGTCAATGACGCGCAAGCCATGACCGTTGCAGCCCATCGCTTGTTCTTCGCCCTTCGACCCGACACGGAAACCTCGGGGGCAATCGCTTCTGCCATGGCGGTGCTGAAAGGCACCACGGCAGTACGCCATCGCCTGCTCAAATTCGCCAACCTGCACGTGACCCTGCATTTTCTCGGCGACTTCGCGGAGTACCCGCACGAGTTCGCGGAACGCGCCAAGATCGTCGCTGGTGCGGTCGATTTCCCGCCGTTCGAGTTCGTGCTCGACCGCATCGTCAGTTTCCGCGGGCGTAACCAGTCACCATGGGTGTTGCGCAGCGCGCCGGATTCCGAATCGAATTTGCACGATTTCTGGCAGCAGCTCGGCGCTGCACTGACGCAGGCCGGACTCGGCGCCGAGCTTGAACGCCGATTCACGCCGCATGTGACCATAGCCTATGGTGATGCGCAGTTGCCCGAGCCAATCGCGATCGTGCCGGTTCGCTGGCGCGTGCGCCGGTTCGCCCTTATCGACAGCCGCATCGGCCGCGCGCACCACGAAGTGCTCGCCGAGTGGGAGCTGGCCTGAGTTTCAGACCGCCAACTCGGCGTTGTGATAGACCGTCTGCACGTCGTCGAGTTCGTCCAGGCGGTCGATGAGGTCGCGCAGCGTTTCGGCGACCTCGGCATTCACCGGCGTGCGGTTGTCGGGGCGCCAGATCACATCGGCCTTGCTTGGCGTGAACCCTGCGCCGGCGAGTGCCTTCTTCACCGCCTCGAAATTTTCCGGCGAGGTCAGCACGATGCTTTCGCCGTCCTCGCTCTGGATGTCGTCGGCGCCGGCATCGAGCGCGGCTTCGAGGAGTTTGTCCTCGCTGCCGGGCCTGCTGGTGTCGACGACGAATTCGCCGACATGCTTGAACTGGAACGCGACCGAACCCGAGGTGCCGAGATTCCCGCCGTGCTTGCTCAGGGTGCTGCGCACGTCGGCCACGGTACGCTGGGTGTTGTCGGTCATGCAGTCGATGATGAGTGCCACGCCGGAAGGGCCATAGCCCTCGTAGCGGATTTCCTCCATCTTGTCCGCATCCGCGCCGGTCGCGCGCTTGAGCGCACGGTCGATGGTGTCGTTCGGCATCGAAGCGGCCTTGGCCTTGTCGATGCCGGCGCGCAGGCGCGCGTTGCTGGCCGGATCGGCGCCACCGCTGCGCGCGGCGATGGTGATCTCGCGGATCAGCTTGGTAAAGAGTTTTCCGCGGCTCGCGTCAGCGGCGTTCTTGCGGCCTTCGATGCTGGGGCCTCTGCCCATGGGAATTCCTGCGAATGGCGTGAAAAGGCGGCTATTCTAGCGGCGCCGCGCCCGGCACGCGAGGCGCGGGGAGGGCAGGCGGCTTGCGGTGGGTGTTACCATCGCCCGCTTCGTTCGTGACCCGCTCCAATCGATCCCTGTCGAGGAATACGCCACGTGAGCAGTAGCCTGGTCATCATCGCCATTACCTGTATCGTCTCGATCATGGCGTTCAGCAATTCCCGGTTGATGCAGGATTTGATCCTGTGGCCACCGGCGATCTCGCGCGACAAGCAATATTACCGCTTGCTCAGCTACGGGTTGCTGCATGCCGATCCCATGCACCTGTTCTTCAACATGTTCACGCTGTATTTCTTCGGCCGCGCGATGGAACCCCTGTACAACATGGTACTCGGCCCGTTCGGATTCGTGATCTTCTATTGTGGCGGACTCATCGCATCGATCCTGCCGACCTATCTGCGCAATCGTGGCAATTCGCGCTATCACAGCCTCGGCGCCTCGGGTGCGGTGTCGGCGACCCTGTTCGCCTTCATCCTGCTGCAGCCGTGGGCGAGGATCCTCGTGTTCGTGATTCCGATGCCGGCGATATTGTTTGCGATCCTGTATGTCGTTTACGAGTTCTGGCAGGAACGACAGGCGTCGGACAACGTCAACCACGGCGCGCATCTGTGGGGTGCGGCCTACGGCGTGCTGTTCACGATCGTCATGGAGCCGCGTGTGATCGGCGTATTTTTCTCGCAGTTGCTGGGTCGCTGATACGTCCGATACGCCGCTCAGCAGCGATTCAACTGTGCGGGACTAGGCTCGAATCCGGCAATGGCGGAGGTCGGGTCATGAAACGTCGATTCGGAATCCTGCTTGCGGTGATCGTGGTGTTCACCCTGGGCGGCTGCGTATATACGCCGGGTTATTACGCCCGGCCGGGCGTGGTCTACGACGACGGCACGGCAGATTACGCGCCCGCCGTCGGCTACGGTTACGGTTACTATGCGCCGGGTTACTACGCCGATCCGTGGTGCTGCTATGGCGGCGTTTGGCCGTGGGTCGGGCTGAACTTCTACGGCGGCTACTATTACGGCGGCCGCGGCTGGCACGGCGGGCATGGCCATGGTTCGCGCGTGGCACCGCGTCCTCGCCCCGGCAGCAGCGCTTCACCGCGGCGCCACTGAGCGTGGTTCGTCGCAAGCTGGCGTACTGGCCACGTCCGGTGCGAATGCTATGATCGACGCATGTCCGCCGTTGCCGAAATTCAGGTCAGTCCGCTGCCGGGGCGCTTCGCGTACCTGATGGGGTTGTACGCTGAAAACTATCATCGCCTGGCGCGCTTATTCGCGCCGCAGGAACTGGGGGCGGGCAGCTTCGTTTCATCCGTCGACGACGGGCTTGATGTGCGCCTGGACATGGTCGAGCGCCATCGCTACACGCTCGAGCTTCACCTGACCTATTGCATGAACGATGCAGGCACCGGCGGGACGTCGCCGGCGGCATGGCTGCGCATGTACCGCGACGCGCACGTGGCCGAGGTCACGCATTGCCATCCCGGCCAGCGGCTGTGGCGCGAACTCGGACCGTTCGCCCCGGCGAAAACCGTGTTCCAGCACCGCATGCGCATGGCGACATTCCTCAACCGCTGGCTCGAATACCTCGCCGAGCAGGGCCATTCGTGCGCGACCCTGGTGCCGATCGCCGCCTTGCCGGCCTGCGCCTGAGCATGCCCGGCCGCATCGAACTGCCCGTGTGGAAGGCACTCGCGGCGCACGCCGGCACGCTTGCGAGTAGGCATCTGCGCGAACTGTTCGCCGCAGATGCCACCCGCGGCGAGCGCCTGGCCATCGAAGCGGCCGGCTGGTATCTGGACTATTCCAAGAACCGCATCGTCGACGAAACCCTGCGCCTGCTCGTCGAACTCGCCGATAGCTGCTGCGTGCGCGCGCGCATCGATGCGATGTGGCGCGGCGACAAGATCAATGCCACCGAACAGCGCGCCGTCCTGCATGTCGCGTTGCGCGCGCAGGCCGGCGAGCAATTCATCGTCGATGGCGAGGACGTGGTGCCGGAAGTCCATGCCACGCTGGCGCGCATGGCCGCGTTCAGCGAACGCGTGCGCAGCGGCGAATGGAAGGGGTACACCGGTAAACCGATCCAGGCGATCGTCAACATCGGCATCGGCGGTTCGGACCTCGGTCCGGTGATGGCCTACCAGGCGCTGCGTCATTACAGCCGGCGCGATCTGCAATTCCGTTTTGTCTCCAACGTCGACGGCACGGATTTCCGCGAGGCCGTGCGCGACCTCGATCCCGCGCAGACACTGTTCGTGGTCTGTTCGAAAACCTTCACCACGCAGGAAACCCTGGCCAACGCGCGTGCCGCGCGCGCGTGGCTGCTGCAGGCGCTCGGCGACGAATCCGCGGTGAAGAAGCACTTCGTCGCCGTATCCACGAACGCGGCCGAAGTGGCGAAATTCGGCATCGACCCGGCCAACATGTTCGGCTTCCGCGATTGGGTCGGCGGGCGCTATTCCATGGATTCGGCGATTGGCCTGTCGACCATGCTCGCGATCGGCGCGGACAATTTCCGCGCCATGCTCGGCGGCTTCCATGCCATGGACACGCATTTCCGCAGCGCGCCGTTTGCGCGCAATCTGCCGGTTCTGCACGCGCTGCTGTCGGTCTGGAATACGAATTTCCTCGGCGTCGAGAGCGTCGCGATCCTGCCCTACGACCAATACCTCAAACGCTTCCCGGCCTATTTGCAGCAGCTCGCGATGGAGAGCAACGGCAAACAGGTCACGGTCGATGGTGATCGTGTCGAACATGCGACGAGTCCGGTCTACTGGGGCGAACCCGGCACGAACGGGCAGCATTCGTTCTATCAGTTGCTGCATCAGGGCACGCGCCGCGCGACTTGCGATTTCATCGGTTTCCGCGCCAGCCTGAACCCGCTCGGCGAACAGCATCGCCTGTTGCTCGCGAACCTGGTCGCCCAGGCCGAGGCGCTGGCGTTCGGCAAGACCGTGGAACAGGTACGCGCCGAGGGCACGCCGGAACGACTCGTTGCGCATCGCGTTTTCGATGGCAATCGATCCAGCAATGTGCTGCTCGCCGAACGCCTGACGCCCGCGAGCCTTGGAGCGCTGGTCGCCCTGTATGAGCACAGCGTGTTCGTGCAGGGTTGCGTATGGGACATCGATTCCTTCGATCAATGGGGTGTGGAACTCGGCAAGCAGCTCGCGACGCGCATCGCGGGTGAACTGGGTGATAACGCCGCGCCGCTCGCGCACGACAGTTCCACCAATGCGCTGATCCGGCGCCTGCAAAAGTCCGGCGCCCCCTGAATTCGGTTCCCGATCGGAGCATACTCGACACAACCTCCATCGAAGGAGTTCGCCATGAAACTTGAAAAAGTCGTCTACACCGCACACGCT
>DASTAL010000485.1:0-1043 GCA_035712685.1 Rudaea sp.
CGCCGAAAGGCACAACCGCGACGCGATTGCGCAGCTGCGCACGGCGGGACTGGCTTGGGTCGAATCCGAACCGCAGCGCACGGCGCAGGGCGCATTGGCCGGCAAGACCGTCGTGTTGACGGGGGCGCTGGTTTCGCTCACCCGCGACGAAGCGAAAGAGAAACTCGAAGCACTCGGTGCGAAAGTTGCCGGCAGCGTGTCCAAGAAAACCAGCTTCGTCGTCGCGGGCAGCGAAGCGGGGTCCAAGCTCGACAAGGCGAACGAGCTGGGTATCGAGATCTGGGACGAAGCGCGGCTCGTGGAGTTTCTGCGTGCGCAGGAGTGAATCGCTTCGCGCTGCGTTGCAGCTGCGCGCACGCCTGTATGCGCTGATCCGTGAATTCTTCGCGGTCCGCGGCGTGCTGGAAGTGGAGACGCCGATCCTTTCGGCAGGCGCGAACACCGAGCCGAACATTGCCAGCTTCTCGACGCGGTTTTCCGGGCATGCCGATTCCGGACCGCGCGAGCGCTGGCTACGCACTTCATCCGAATTCGCGCAGAAGCGCCTGCTCGCCGCAGGTATCGGCGACAACTTCGAACTCGGTCGGGTTTTCCGCGATGGCGAGGCCGGACGCCGGCACAATCCCGAATTCACGATGCTGGAGTGGTACCGTGTCAGCTGGGATCACCGGCGGCTCGCCGACGAAACCGTCGAACTCGTGCAGGCGGCGCTTGCGCTGACCGCAAAGCGCGCAGGAGTGCGCAGGATCGCCTATCGGGACTTGTTCCACGAGGCCATCGGCCTCGACCCGTTTGCCGCCGGCAACGCGCAATTGCAGTTGGCGCTTGGCGACGTGCGCGTCGACGCGGCGGCGCTGTCGCGTGACGACTGGCTGGACTTGTTGCTCACGCACCGCATCCAGCCGAATTTTCCCGGCGATCGCATCACGGTCGTATTCGACTATCCGGCATCGCAATGCGCGCTGGCGAAAATCCGCGATGGCGATCCGCCGGTCGCCGAACGCTTCGAGTTGTACGCCGGCACGCAGGAGCTGGCGAACGGC
>DASTAL010000486.1:0-5506 GCA_035712685.1 Rudaea sp.
GATTTCGGATGCTCCAGCCTGCGCGCACATGCCATGCGCGATCAGCAAGCGTTGCGGATTCCATCCGAGCACTTTCTGGCGTGCCGTGCGCGCGGGGCCGTGGCGCAGGAAGCTCGCGCGCCAATCGCGCGGAGTGCTGCCCCGCTCGCCGAGCAAGCCGCCGACTTTCAGGAGAGTTCTTTTCCAGCCGGAAACGTTTGCCTCGGAAAAACGCTGGATGAGATCGCCGACGATCGCGGTGCGCGAAGCGCGATGGAAAAACATGACTTCGGACATTGCGAACGAGCCGCGGAAAACGACCTGATCGATGTCCGCTTCCCACGCCGGGTCCGGCGTGTCACCCAGTTCCGCATGAAAATGCAGGCCGGATTTTTTGCGTGCGAGTCCGGGCGGCGCATAGAGTTGTGCGTCAGGCCAACGCTGCGCCCACTCCCCCAGAAACAGATGATGCAGCTTGTTCGGCGACACGATGCAGCGCACCGGCCCGATCACGTTCACCGCGTCGGCTAGTTCTCCGGTAAGCGCAACGGGCGACCACACCCATACGCTGCCGTCTGCAAGGCGCGCGACGGCCATGCGCGTGGGATACGGAAAACCGAAGAATGAAACGGTTGGCCCTTGCGCGACGTAAAGCGACGGTCCGAACTGTTCGAGCATCCCGAAAGAATACATCCTCCCGCAACCGGGATTCGTGCGCATCGCGGGAGCAAACGCGCCGACGGACGCCGTGCGGCGCCCGTCGGTCGGTGGACGGCATCACGCCGTTACGGCTACTGCGCGATCAGAGTGCAGCGTCTTTCAGACGCTTCAGCGGACGCACTTTCACCTTCACCGTCGCCGGCTTTGCCGCGAACCACTGTTCGACCTTCGTGAACGGATTGATGCCCTTGCGCTTCGGCTTCGCCGGGACTTTCACCGCCGTCACTTTCAGCAGGCCGGGCAGCATGAACGTTCCCGATCCGCTCTTGTGCACCGATCCGGCCATCGCGCCGTCGAGCGCCTCGAGTACCGCGCGAACATCCCGCGCAGATACGCCGCTGCCGTTCGCGATATGCGCGACCAGCGCGGACTTGCTCAGCACTTCTTTGATCGGCTTTGCGCCGGCGCTCTTGCTCGCTTTCTTCTTCGTCGCCATGTCTTGTTGACCTCGTTTGGGGATACAGCGGTGTCGAGCGTACAACAACTTCGGGCAGCGAATGCGCCCGCCGTGAAAAAAATCTGTGCCGCCCGGGGCAAACGCACGGGCTCACCCCCAACCCGGCGGCACCAGCCGACGCGCGCCCGGTCAAAACCCGTATTTCAGGAACCCGCCGTCCACCGCGACGATCTCGCCCGTGATGTAGCTTGCCGCAGGAAGACACAGGAACGCGACCGCCGCGGCGACTTCCTCCGGCTCGCCGATGCGCGCGAGCGGCGTGCGTTGCAGCACCTCGTCCAGGTAATCAGGGTCCGCGAGCACGCCTTCCGTGCGCTGCGTGCGGATGTACCACGGCGCGACCGCGTTCACGCGGATGCCGTCTTCGGCCCATTCGCAGGCGAGGTACTTCGTCAATTGCCCGAGCGCGGCCTTCGTCATGCCGTACGGCGAACCGGTGCGCACGTGCGTCATGCCGGATACCGAACCCACGTTCACGATCGCCGCGTTTGCGTGCTCGACGAGATGCGGATGCGCGAGCCGGCACAGCGCGAACGCGGACAGCAGGTTCGTTTCGATCAGGGTGCGCACTTCGGCATCGTCGTAATCCAGCGTCGGCTTGCGCAGGTTCGTGCCGGCGTTGTTCACGAGCAGCGACAGCGCGGTATCGAGGTCCGCGATCCAGTCGAACACTTCCAGGCGTTGCTCGTGATCGGCGACGTCCGCCGCGAAGGCGAGGATCTCGCGATCGGGGAATTCCTCGGCCAGCTCCGAGCGCGCGGTTTCCAGGTGCGCCTCGTCGCGCGCGACCATGAGCACGTCCGCACCAAGCTGCGCGAACTCGCGCGCACAGGCCAGGCCGATGCCCTTGCTCGCGCCGGTGATCAGCGCGGTCTGGCCGTCCAGACGCCAGCGTGCGGGATTCGTCGCCATGCTCGCCTTGAAGTACTCAAATCCTCGGCGCAGACTCTACGCAATTTACTGGGAGACTGCCATGAGAATCGCAACCGTCGCGCTCGTCGCCCTCACGCTGGGCTTGTCGGCTTGCGGCGCGGACGCGCCGCCGCCGCCGAAGGCTACCGCCGCGCAACCGGCGCAGCCGCTGCCGAACTCGAACGTGTTCAGCAGCGACGTGAAGGCGCTGCAAAAAGCCAAGGACGTGCAAAAGACTGTGGATGAGCAGAAAAAAACACAGGACGAAGCGCTGCAGGACGCCGAAGGCGGCCAGTAGAAATCCCGCTCGCCCTGAGCGTAGCGCCGAAGGCGCGAAGTCGAAGGGTATCGGCGTTTCGACTTCGCTCGCTGCGCGAGCTACGCTCAACGCGAACGGCATTTGGATTACCGCAGCGTACAAAAACAATAGGCGTACACGCCCAGCTTGCCGTCGCGCGCGCTTTCCAGCAAGCGCAACTGCTCGCGAATCTGCGGCTGGTCGAACAGGCCGAGCGGCATCTGCGGCAGCACGGCATGGGCGAAGCGCACGAGCGCATCGTTGCTCATGTTCATCGCCAGGCGTTCCCAGAACGTGAGCGGTTTTTCCACGTAACTCACGCGGTAGTTGTCGCCGAGGTTCGCGGCCTGCGCCGCGGCGGCGATCGCGTCCTTCAGGCCGCCGATCTTGTCGACGAGCCCGCGTTCCTTGGCCTGCATGCCGCTCCACACGCGGCCCTGCGCGATCGTGTCGATCTGCTCCGGCGTCTTGTGCCGCGCCGCCGCGACCTTGCCGATGAAGCGCTGGTAGCCGCGCTCGATCACCGCCTGCAGCGTCGCGCCGACATCCGGGTTCAACGCACGGCGCGGATCGATCGGATCGGCGAGCGGCGTGGTGCCGACGCCGTCCGTGTGCACGCCGATCTTCGCGAGCGTGTTCGGGATGTTCATCATGATGCCGAAGATGCCGATCGAACCGGTGATCGTCGTCGGTTCGGCGAAGATTTGCGTACCGTCCATCGAGATCCAGTAGCCGCCGGACGCGGCGACATTGCCCATCGACACGATCACGGGTTTGCCCGCCGCCTTCGTCAATTCCACTTCGCGCCGGATCAGCTCGGACGAGAACGCGTCGCCGCCCGGTGAATTCACCCGCAGCACGACCGCCTTGACCGCATCGTCGTTGCGCGCGGCGCGGATGAGTTTCGCCGTGGATAGTCCGCCGACCGTGCCCTGCGGCTGGTCACCCGGCAGAATTTCGCCTTCGGCCACGACGACCGCGACTTGCGGGCGCGTGTCCAGCGGATGTTCGCGCTCGACCAGCGCCGCGTAGTCGGCGAAATCGATCTGGCGGTAGCTGTGTCGGTCGCGCGCACCGGCGGCGATCAGCATCTGCCGCGCCTCGTCCGGGGTCGCGAGCTTGTCGACGAGCTTGGCGTCGAGCGCGAGCTTGGCCATGTCGCCGCCCGCGGCCTTGATCGCGTCGGCGCCGCCGGCGATCTGCGCGGCGATTTTCGCGGCATCCAGGTGCCGCGCCGCGGCGATGTCCTTGAGGTAATCGCCCCACAGGTCGTTCATCCAGAACAAGTCCGCTTCCTTCGACTCGGGTGAGGCGTCGTTGCGCACGTAGGGCTCGGGATAGGATTTGAACGTGCCGACCTTGAACACGTGCACATCGACGCCGAGCCAGTCGAGCGCGTCCTTGTAGTAGCTGCGGTAGGCGCCGAAGCCGGTCAACAGCACGCCTTCGAGCGAATCCGGGTGCAGCAGGATCGTGCTGGCGTGCGCAGCAAGGTAGTACTGGCCCTGGGTCATGCCGTTGGAAACCGCGATCACCGGCTTGCCGGTCGCCTTGAAGCGATCCAGCGCCGCGCCGATCTCGCGCGATATCGCCAGGCCGGCGCTGTCGATGCCATCCGGCTCAAGCACGATGCGCGCGATGCGCGGATCCTTGGTCGCCGCGTCGATCGCGGTGAGGATGTCGCGCAACTGCGTCTGCCGGGACTTGTCACCGGCGAGATTCGACAGCGCGCGTTGCGCGGCGTCGTTCGCGTACTGCTCGACGATGCTGCCTTTCGGATCGAGCACGAGCGCGGTCTTGTCGAGCAGCTTCGGCGTGCCCGTACGCAACGCGGCGATGAAACCGATCAGCAGGAACAGCGCGATCACGCCGAACACCAGGCGCCGGGTGAAATTGAACAGGCTCCAGACGCCGATCAGCAAGCGCATGATCGCGCCGCGTTGTTGCTCAGCCATGGGATTCTCCGCAAGGTTTGTCCAAGCCTAACCGATCGCGCATTGCCGGGCACGCGCTGAAGGTCATGCTTTCGCAAGGCCACCGCGCGACTCGCGCGCGAAGCGCACGAACAGCAGCACGGCGGCAACGCTCAGGCCGGCGATCAGGCCCGTCCACATGCCCGGCGCACCGTGGCCGAAGTGGAAACACAGCAGGTAACCCGCCGGCATGCCGATGCCCCAGTACGCGAGCGTGGTGATCGCCATCGGGCCGGTCGTGTCCTTGAGCCCGCGCAGCGCGCCGTTCGCGGTGACCTGGATGCCGTCGGAAAACTGGAATGCGGCCGCGAACAGCAGCAATTGTGCGGCGATCGCGACCACGGCCGCATCGTCGGTGTAGAGCGCCGCGATCGCGTGCGGAAACAATGCCATCAGCGCGCACGACACGAGTTGCGAGGCGAGCGACGCGCCGATGCCGGCGAGGCCCGCCCGGCGCGCGCCATCCATGTCGCCGCCTCCCGCCGCGCGGCCCACGCGCACGGTCGTCGCCATGGCCAGGCCCAGCGGCACCATGAACGTGACCGAGGCGACGTTGATCGCGATCTGGTGCCCGGCGACGACGTCGGCGCCCAGCGAGCCAATGAGGAGCGCCGCCGTGACGAACAGGCCGCCTTCCATGAACAACGAGATGCCCATCGGCACGCCCAGGCGCAGCAACTCCCCGATCGCACGCGGCTGCGGCCACTGCCAATGCGCGAACGGCGCGTAGATCGCGTAGTGGCGGCGGCGCGCGATGTAGGTCGCGAACGCGGCGAATTGCACCCACAGCACCGTGGCCGTGGCCATGCCGGACCCTTGCGCGCCGCGCGCGGGCAGGCCGAACGCACCGTACATGAACACGTAGCCGACCGGCGCGAGCAGGACGAGCCCGAACGCACCGAAATACATGGTCGGGCGGGTCAGGGTCAGGCCTTCGGAAAATCCGCGCAGCGCGAAATAGCCGGTGAGCGCCGGCGCACCCCAGGAAATCGCCTGCAGGAACAATTGCGCCTGTTCGGCGATATCCGGCGCGATGCCCATCAGGCGCAGCAAGCCGCCGGCGTGGCGCACGGCGAAAAACAGGACCACGCCGATTGCCGCGGCCAGCCACAACGCCTGCCGCAACAACGCGCCGATGGATTCGCGCTCGCCGGCACCGTAGCGATG
>DASTAL010000487.1:0-2195 GCA_035712685.1 Rudaea sp.
CGGCACCAGTTGCGGCTTGTCGCCGGAGAATCCGCGCGCCACGAACGAAGCGCCCAACTGAAGCGCCATGCCGACCATGTCCAGCGGCGAATCGGTGTTGGTCACGCCCTTCTTCGACTTCGAACCCAGGTCCGCGGTCGCCGAGAACTGGCCCTTGGTCAAGCCGTACACGCCGTTGTTCTCGACGATGTAGACCATGTTCACGCCGCGCCGGATCGCGTGCACGAACTGGCCGATGCCGATGGACGCCGAATCGCCGTCGCCCGACACACCCAGGTACAGCAGCTCCTTGTTCGCCAGGTTGGCGCCGGTCAGCACCGAGGGCATGCGCCCGTGCACGGTGTTGAAGCCGTGCGACTGGCCGAGAAAATACGTCGGCGTCTTGCTGCTGCAGCCGATGCCGGAAAGCTTGGCAACGCGATGCGGCTGGATGTCGAGTTCCCAGCAGGCCTGGATGATGGCCGCGGAAATCGAGTCGTGGCCGCAACCGGCACAGAGGGTGGACACCGCGCCTTCGTAGTCGCGGCGCGTGAATCCCGCCGCGTTGCAGGCCAGGGTCGGATGGTGCAGCTTGGGTTTGGCAATATAGGTCATGACTTGGTGCCCCGCCGCGCGGCTTCGTATTGCGTCCACGCGTGTCCGGCCAGGCCGATCGCGAAGACCAATGCGCCGGCCGGCCAGACGAGCCGGATGATGGGAAACTGCGTGTACGCGTTCGGCACGAACAGGACGAAGCGGCACAGCACGGAAACGATCTGTCCGGCCAACGCCAGCAACACCCACGGTGTCTGGTAGCGCAGCCAGAGCAAGGCGCAAGCGCCGAGCACGAGCAGCCCGGTGACCACGGAAACCAGGTTTGCAATGTCCGGATTCATGTTCATGCGACCTTCCCCTTGCCGATCGGCGCGATCTTGGCGGCATCCATCTGCTTGCCGATCGCACCGGCAATGAAGCGCGCCGTAATCGGCGTGCCGTCATAGTGCAGCACCGGCACCAGCCGCGCGGGATCGATGCCGAATTCGTTGACGATAAGATTATGCAACTGCGCGTCGCGGTTCTGCTCGACCACGAAAACGGTGTCGTGCGCAGTAATAAATTCGGCGACGGAATCGGGGAACGGAAATGCGCGCACGCGCAACGCGTCGACATCAAGGCCATCGGCGTCGAGCGCCGCGAGCGCCTCGTCCATGGCCGGACTGGTCGAACCGTAATAGATCGCGCCGAAGCGCGTCTTCTGCTTCGCCGCATGCAGAACAGGCTGGGGTACCAGCGATTTCGCGGTGGCGAATTTCTTCAGCAGGCGCTGCATGTTGTAGATGTAGTCGTCGCCGCGCTCGGAATAGCGCGCCTCGGGATTCTTGCTCGTGCCGCGCGTGAAGTAGCTGCCGCGCTTGGGATGCGTGGCCGGATACGTGCGCCAGGGGATGCCGTCGCCGTCCACGTCCTTGTAGCGCCCGAAATACTTGCCGGCCTCGAGTTCCTCGGCGGTCATCACCTTGCCGCGGTCGTATTCGCGAGCGTCGTCCCAGTCGAACGGTGCGCTCAGGCGCTGGTTCATGCCGATGTCGAGGTCGGTGAGCACGAAGATCGGCGTCTGCAGGCGATCGGCCAGGTCCAGCGCCTGCGCGGCGAATGCAAAGCACTCGTGCGGATCCTCCGGAAACAACAGCACGTGCTTGGTATCGCCGTGCGAGGCATGGGCGCAGGCGAGCACGTCGGATTGCTGCGTGCGCGTGGGCATGCCGGTCGAAGGCCCGCCGCGCTGCACGTCGATGATCGTCACCGGAATCTCGGCGAAATACGCCAGACCGATGAACTCGTTCATCAGCGAGATACCCGGTCCAGACGTGGTCGTGAACGCGCGTGCGCCGTTCCAGCCGGCGCCGACTACCATGCCGATGGAGGCGATCTCGTCCTCGGCCTGGACGATGGCGAATTTGTTCGTGCCGGTTTCTGAATCGACGCGAAACTTCATGCAGTATTTCTGGAAGGCCTCGGCCAGCGATGAGGACGGCGTGATCGGATACCAGGCGCATACCGTCGCGCCGCCGTAGACGCAGCCCAGCGCCGCCGCGGAATTGCCGTCGACGAAGATCCGCTCGCCGACCGCGTTCGCGCGCCGCACCTTCAGCCCGATCGGAGCGAGATGTTCTTTCGCGTAGTCGCGGCCCAGGTGAAGCGCCTTGACGTTGGAA
>DASTAL010000488.1:0-4257 GCA_035712685.1 Rudaea sp.
GACCTCCTGCGCGGACGGCGCCAGATCGTTGCGCGTCGGCAGGCTCGGCGCTTCGAGCAGGAATCGGTTGCGGTCGAACGCGATCTGGTCGTCGGTATGCAGCACCGCGTCGCGCACCAGCACGCCGTTGACGAAGGTGCCATTGGCCGAACCCAGGTCGCGCAGATAAATGCCGTCACCGGCGTTTTCGATGGCCGCGTGATGCCGCGACATCTCCGGCTCGTCGAGGATCAACCCGCAATCGCTGCCGCGGCCGATCAGCAGGCGCCCGCGCACCGGCACGATCTTGCCGAAATAGCTGCCGGATACGCCGCGCAGCACGACGCGCGCCGGCAATTGCCGCACCCGCGTCGCGGTGTCGGCTGCTGCATCCACAGTTGCGGCGGGCGGCGGCGTGACATGGCCGGGGACGTCGGCGCTGATGCTGTCGTCGCGGTCGGGCTTGAGCGTGAATTTGATCGTGTCGAGGCTGACCACGTCGCCCAGGCGCAGGATCGCCTTCTCGACGACCGGTCGCGCATTGACGTGGATGCGGGCGCCGCCTTCTCCGGCAGCGAGAACCGTGCTGCGCTCGCTGACACTGAGCCGCGCGTGATGCGGGGCGATGCCCGGCGCGGTCAGGACGATCGCATTGTCGGGCGCCGAGCCGATGGCGGTATCGCCGGGAGCGATCAGCACATCCGGATGTTCGTTGTTCGGAAAGCACAAACGCATGGCGATCGCCGTCACCTTGCAGGCGCGTCACTGTAGCACAGCCGGAGCGGGCTACCAGCGCGCACCGAGATCCACCAACAGCGTGTCCGTATGCCGCGGCGCCTCATCCAACTGCTCGTGGAAGTAGGCGATGCGCATGTTCCAGGTCGCATCGAAACCGTAGCCGACCCAGGGCATGATGCCGTGCGCCCAACTGTGGAACCACCAGTCGTCGGAATTGAACGCGGCCATGGCCGCATCGCGCTGGATGCGCTGGTCGGCAAGGCCGAATTCCCAGCCGTGCGGCTGGCGGCGGTCGCCCAGCACCACGCTGAAACGCGCGCCATCGCGATCCTGGTCGGCACCGAGATTGCGCACCAGATCCAGGCGTGCTTCCAGCGGCCAGTCGCCCGGGTGCCAGCGCCCGACGAACTGCGCATCGAGCAGGCGATAGTCGCTGAGCAGGATGTCGCCGGTGTGCACGTTGCTGCGCGCGAGGCCCTGCAAGGTCAAGGTGCGCAAGCTGGAGAAATCCAGGTACGAAACAAGGACCGCCGCGCTCGACGCTTCGCCTTCGTGCCAGCGCCACGCGCCCTGCACCGCGCCGATCCGCGAATTGTCGCCGTAGGGCAGATTGCCGTTGAAGTAACCCGCAACGACGCTCAGCCGGTCGAAATCGCCGACCGGGACGGACGCCTGCGCGCTCACGCCGACCGGACGCAAATCCTCGTCCCACAGCATCGGACTCAGTTCCAGCGGAAACACGGATTTGCCGGCGAGCAGGGAGGTGTTCTCGCTCGGATGCCAGCGCACGAACAACTGGTCGATCGCGATGTCGTTGCTGCGCTCGTTGAGGTTGTAGCTGCGGTCTTCGCTGTTATCGTTGCTCGCTGCCGCGAGCTTGATCGCCGCGCCGATTTCCAGCTCCGGGATCGGATCATAGAGTACGCCGAAGCGGGCGCGGCCGAACACGCGCTGGATATTCGACTCATAGATGCGCGGAATGTCGCGCACCCGATCCTCGCGCAACAGCGCGTCGCCGAACCAGGACCACGCGGATGGTGCCTGCTCCGCCGCCGGCAGAACGAGCGGCTCGTCCGCCCATGCCGCTGCGGCCGGCAGCAGGGCGATCAGGCAAACAAGAATCCGCGATTTGCGCATGACCTCCCCCGGCCGCATGGCGTCGATGGGCGAATCTACCTTAAAAACCCGTCACAAGCCAATGATAAATCAGCCACGCAGCTGCGCCAACGCTTGCGCCAACTCCGCCGCGGAGGCGAACCGGTCCTGCGGCAGGCGTTTCAGGCAGCGCAGGATGATGGCCTCCATCGGCGGCGGAATTTCCGCCCAGTAGGCGGAAGGCTTTATCGGTTCCTGCTGGGTCTGGGCGATGTAGATTTCCATGGTGTTGCTGCCGGAGAACGGCAGCTTGCCGCAGAACATTTCGCACATCAGCACGCCGCTGGAATAGATGTCCGCCCTCTGGTCGACGTCCTCGCCGGCCAGTTGCTCGGGCGGCGAATAATTCGGTGTGCCGACGAAACTGCCCTGCTCGGTGTGGCCGGGGCCGCTGCGCCGGATCGGCCGGGCGATGCCGAAGTCCATCAGCTTGGCGTTACCGTTCTGTTCCAGGATCAGGTTTTCCGGCTTGATGTCGCGGTGCAGGACGCCGACCTCGTGCGCTGCGGCAAGACCCGCGCAGAGCTGGCGCGCGATGCGCAGGCCGGCGGCATACGGAATGCGCCGCGTCTCGCTGAGCAGATAGCGCAAGGTCAGGCCGCGCACGTATTCCATCGAGATGAACGGCTGGCCGTCGACCTCGCCGAAATCGAAGGTGCGCAACACATTCGGATGCGTGATCTTGCGCGCCAGCTTGATTTCGCTCTTGAGCCGCTCGAGTTGTTCGCCATCCACCAGCGCCGAGGGGCGCAGCATCTTCAGCGCGACGACGTCATCGAGTTCAAGGTCGTGAGCCTTGTAGACGATGCCCATGCCGCCGGCGCCGAGCTGCGCCAGGATGCGATAGCGCCCGCCAACGACATTGCCCGGATCCAGCGCCACCGCGCGCAGCCCGGACGGCCGACTCTGCGGCTTTGGCGCCGGTATCACGGTCGGGGCATCGGCGCCCTCGGGTGCCGGTACCTCGGGCAGATCGCGCAGCACCGCTTCGGACAGGGCATAGAAGCGCTTGCCGCTGACCACGCCCACCGCCGCCGTGAGCATCGCCTCGCCGCTCCGGGCTTTGAGTTCGTCGCCGCTTTGACGCGTCAGCAGGGTTTGTCCCGGCGCCGCTTCGGGCAGCAGCCGCTCCAATTGCATGGCAGCGAGGCCGAGCAGAACGCGCGTGCCGTCCACCGCCGTGCCGTGCACGACCTCACCCGACGCCAGCACCGCCGCGGCGGACAATTCCGGTGCCTGGGTGCTTTCGCGAATCCGGCGCAGCGCCTGCAAGGCCTGCTGGTACCTCGCCTCGCCGGCGAAACCGAGCACGAAATGCGCTGCGGTGTTCTGGCGCACGACCGCAGCGGTCGCCGCCGTGTCGACCGCCGCCACCGCACGCTGGAAAGTGGCAAACGCCAGTTCCGGCGACTTGCCGGATTCCGATGTCGCCAGGGCGCGGAATTCGAGTCCGAGCAGGCACAGTTCCTCGCGCTGCGGCGGCGCGGCCGGCTTCACCACCGGCGTCCTGGAAGGCGACACGATGGCCTGCTCGCGCGCCGGGTCCGGCAGGAACCGCGACAGGTTGCCGACATAGCCTTCGATATCGCTCTTCTCGCGCAAGTCCGACAGCAGATGGTCGAAGGCGTGCGACAGGCGCGCCAGTTCGTCGCTGCCGGTCACGCCGATGCGAGTCTGGTAATTGCCGGCGACGGCCTGTTCGGCGGCGAGCGCCATCGTGCGTACCGGGCGCAGGATGCGCTTGGCGAACAGGTAGGACAGCACCAGCGCCAGCAACATGGACGTCAAGCCGCCGATCACGACCCAGTTGAGGATATCGCGGTAGCTGGCGACGACCTTGTCCGTGGACGTCAGCGCCATCACCGCGCCGAGGCGTCCGACGCCTTCGCTCGCCGTGGGCAACAGCTGCGCCCCCCACTCCTGGCGGGCGAAGCGCAACTGCAGGCGCGGTACCGCGTGTCCGTTCGCTGCAGCGGACGTCACCTCGGCCGGTTGTGCGGCCATCGCCGTGCGCAGCGCCGTACGCTCGGCGTCGTCCAGCGAGCTGGCGACCAGTTCCAGGCGCTTGTCCACCGGCAGCCAGAACGCGATCTGCGCGCCACTGACCTTGGCCACCTGCCGGCACAGTTCATCGTTGACGCCTTGCGCCAGAAGCAGGAATCCGACCAGGTTCTGATCCTGTGCCAACGGCATGATCGCCGCCTGGTAAAGCTTGTCGCCATGGCGCCAGTATCCGCTGTAGGGCTCCGCGTTCGCGATCGCCGGCTTGACCAGCGGATCCTGGGATAGGGATTCCTGGAACGCCTCGGTCTGGTCGCTGCGGCCGAGCACGTTGCCCTTGGCGTCGAGCACCACGCCCAGGTCGAACGTGAACTGGCCCTGGCG
>DASTAL010000489.1:0-2167 GCA_035712685.1 Rudaea sp.
GCATCACGTCGCCGAGAACGGCGAGGGGTTTTCACGCGCCCTGGACTGGGGTCTGCGCACGACCCTGCTGATCGCGATGCCGGCGATGTGCGGCCTGCTCGTGCTGGCCGAGCCGCTCGTCGCCACGTTTTTCCAGAACGGTCAGTACACGGCGTTCGACACGCACATGACCGCCATCGCCATCGTCGCGCTCGGCGCCGGTGTTCCGGCGATCGCGCTCACGCGCACCCTGCTGCCGGCGTTTTATTCACGCCAGGACACGCAAACGCCCGTGCGCGCGGGTGTCGCGGCGCTCATCGTCAACATGGTTTTCAATTTCGCCCTGATCGCGCTGTTGTTCGAGACGCGGGCGCCCGCGGATTTGCAGCAGCTTCCATGGCTCGACGGCATCGCGCGCCTGCCCGGGCTGCATCTCGGACTGGCCATCGCCAGTTCCGTTTCCAACTACCTCCAATTCGCGCTGTTGTGGCGCTATCTCAAACGTGCCGGTGTCTACACGCCGCAGCCGGGTTGGACTCGGCACTGGCTGCGTTTAGGGCTAGCCAGCGCGGCGATGATGGCCGTGCTGGTGGCGGGTATCTGGCTGTGGCCGGATTGGACCGGCGTGCGCATCGCGGTGCGTGCCTGGCATCTCGCGGTACTCGTGTTGGCCGCTGCCGGTGCTTACGTTGCTGTCTTGTTCGCCAGCGGTTTCCGGATGCGGGATTTGCACGCGACGTGACGTTGTGCATTGCAGCGTAACGGCTATACTCACGCGATGACTTGGTTGTGTCGGGACGCCGCTGGCACGTGCTTGGCGCCGCGCGGAAGTGCGGTCTGCATCGGCGCGTTCGACGGCGTGCATCGAGGCCATCAGGCGGTTCTGGCGCAGGTTCGTGCGAGCGCGCAGACGCGCGGGCTGACGCCGGTCGCGGTGAGCTTTGCGCCGATTCCGCGCGTGTTTTTTGCCCGCGGCGCGGCGATGCCACAGCTGAGCTCCACGCGCGAGAAAATCGGACTGTTGCGCCAGGCCGGAATGGAGCGGGTGCTGCTGCTGCGCTTCGGTGCGAAGCTCGCGGCGATGCGTGCGGAGGATTTCGTCGAGCAGGTGTTGATGGCACGGCTCAATGCCAAGCAGGTGTGGGTTGGCGAAGGATTCCGTTTTGGCCATGCGCGCGCGGGCGATCTCGATATGTTGCGGCGGCTTGGCAAGGCGCGTGGATTCGAAGCCGATGAAGTCGCGCCGTTCGCGCTGGAAGGCGAGCGCGTGTCGAGTACGCGCATCCGCGCACTGCTTGGCGCGGGCGACTTCGATGCGGCGGCGCACCTGCTCGGGCGCCGCTTCGCCATCGGCGGGCACGTGGTGCGCGGCGCGCAACTCGGCCGCAAGCTCGGCTATCCGACCGCGAACCTGCGCCTGGGATCGCGCATCGCGCCGGTTGGCGGGGTGTTTGCGGTGAAGGTGCATGGTGTGCGCACGCAGCCGATGCCGGGCGTGGCGAGCCTGGGCACGCGCCCGACCGTCGACGGACGGGAGGTGCTGCTCGAGGCGCACTTGTTCGACTTCGACGGCGACCTGTATGGAAGGCGCCTCGAAGTGGAATTCGCGAATAAGTTACGCAACGAGGAAAAGTTCGACAATCTCGACGCGATGGTGAAGCAGATCGACCTTGACGCGCAGGCGGCGCGGGAATTTTTGGAGCGCGGCACGACGGCCGCTTCCGGAGCATTGACGTGAGCATCGACTACAAGAACACGATCCACCTTCCGCAAACCGCCTTCGCGATGAAGGCCGACCTGCCCAAGCGCGAGCCGGGCATGCTCGCCGATTGGGAAAAGTCGCGGCGCTATGAGGAAATCCAGCGCAAGACCGCGGATCGCGAGCACGCCTTCATCCTGCACGACGGTCCGCCGTATGCGAACGGCGCGATCCACCTCGGCCACGCGGTCAACAAGATCCTCAAGGACATCGTGGTCAAGTCCAAGCTCATGGCAGGCTTGCGTTCGCCCTACGTGCCCGGCTGGGATTGCCATGGCCTGCCGATCGAAGTCGCGGTGGAGAAAAAAGTCGGCAAGGTTGGCGTGAAGGTGGATGCGGCGGAATTCCGCAAGCTGTGCCGCGAATACGCGGGCAAGCAGATCGACGTTCAGCGCGCCGACTTCAAGCGCCTCGGCGTGCTCGGCGAAT
>DASTAL010000490.1:0-2815 GCA_035712685.1 Rudaea sp.
GCCATCTGCATGTCCGGCAATTCGGTGCAATGGATCACGACGAGATCGATCGCCGACAGCGGGCGCTTTTCCAGGCGCGCGACGTAGGGCAGGGGTTGGTCGTGGATGGGCAGCACGATGGGCATGCGATAATTGTCGCATGAAGCCTTTGCTGATCCTCTCACACGGCCTGCACAGCAGCCCGGACGCCACGAAGGTGAGCGCATTGGCTGCCATCGCCGAGCCGATGGGGTTTGCCAGCGTGCGTCCGGATTACCGCGACCTCGATGCGTCCGGCGACGTGCGCCGCATCGACGAGCGCATCGCGCGGCTGGTCGATCACGCACCGAAGGGCGCTCCGGTGATCCTGGCCGGATCGAGCATGGGCGCGTTCGCGTCCGGACTGGCCTCCTTGGAATTGAATTGCGTCGGCCTGTTCCTGATGGCCTTGCCGCTGGCAATTCCGGGTTATGCGCGGCGCTTCGAGGCCAAGCGCGTGCCGACGGCATTGGTTCACGGCTGGAGCGACGAATTGTGTCCGGTCGATGATGCCATCGCGTTCGCGCGCGCGCGCGGCGACGAGATCGTGCTGGTGCGCGACGATCATCGCCTGAGCGAACACGTGGATTTCGTCGCGGAAAATTTCGCCCGCTTCCTGCGCCAGTTTGCCTGATGGAATTTTTCGCTACCTGCCCGAAGGGCCTGGAATACCTGCTCGTCGACGAGTTGAAGGCGCTCGGTGCCGCGGACGTTCGCGAGGCGCTGGCCGGCGTGCACTTCGGCGGAGAATTGGAGGCCGGCTACAAGGCCTGCTTGTGGTCGCGCCTGGCGAGCCGGATATTGATGCCGCTCGCGCAGTTCGATGTACCCGATGCGGATGCGCTCTACGCCGGCGCGCGCGCCATCGACTGGTTCGCGCATCTGGACATCGCCACAAGCTTTGCGGTGGATGCGGTCGGCAGCGTGCATGGCCTGACTCACAGCCAGTACGCCGCGCTGCGCGTGAAGGACGCCATCGTCGATGCGTTCCGCGAGACGACGGGCGAGCGCCCGAACGTGGACACGGAAAATCCCGGCCTGCGCGTGAATCTGGTCTTGCGCAAGGGCCGCGCCATCATCGGCATCAATCTCTCCGGTCCGCCGCTGCACCAGCGCGGCTACCGCAAGGGCGCGGGCCTGGCGCCGCTGAAAGAAAACCTCGCCGCCGCGATGCTGCTGCGCGCGGGATGGCCGGGAATCTACGCGGCCGGCGGGGGGATGGTCGATCCGCTATGCGGCTCGGGCACGCTGCCGATCGAAGCGGCGTTGATGGCGGCGGATGTCGCGCCCGGCCTGCGCCGCGCGCATTGGGGATTTCTCGGCTGGCGCGGCCACGATGCGGCATTGTGGAAAACGCTGCACGACGCGGCGCAAACGCGCGCACAGGCGGGTTTGCAGGCGCTGCGGCCGGTTTTCTTCGGCTTCGACGAGAACCCGACCGTGCTCAACGAGGCCAAACGCAATGCACAGGAAGCGCAACTGTCCGGATTCATTCATTTCGGGCGGCAGACGCTGGAGCACCTGCATCGCCCGCACGAGCTGGAGCAGCCGGGCCTGCTCATCACCAATCCGCCCTATGGCGAACGCATGGGCGTGGACAAGGATGTGATCGTGCTGTATCGCCTGCTCGGCGACAAACTGAAGACGGAATTTCGCGGCTGGCGCGCCGGCATCATCGCCGCCGACGAGATGCACGGCCACGCGCTCGGCCTGCGCGCCGACAAGCGCTACAAACTCTATAACGGTGCCATTGAATGCACGCTGCTGACCTTCGACATCGCCGGACAGGATGCGCCGAAGCCCGAACCGAAGCCGCTCAGCGCCGGCGCGCAGATGGTGAAGAACCGCATCGAAAAGAATTTCCGCCATCTGCGCAAGATCGCCGCGCGCGAAGACATCGAATGCTGGCGCGTGTACGACGCCGACCTGCCCGAATACGCGGCCGCCATCGACATTTATCGTTCAACTGAATCGGGCGAGCACCTGCACATCCAGGAGTACCAGGCTCCGGCCAGCGTGGACGAGAACCTCGCGCGCACGCGCTGGCGCGAGCTGGTGCGCGCCGCGGGCGAGGCACTGGGCGTTCCGCGCGAACGCATCGCGCTGAAGCAGCGCCGGCGCGGCAAGGGCGGCGAAAAATACGGGCGCCTCGACGCGCGCGGCGAATTCCTCGAAGTGGGCGAGGGCGGCCTGAAGTTCCTGGTCAACCTGCACGATTACCTCGACACGGGCCTGTTCCTCGACCACCGCCCGTTGCGCGCGCGCGTGCGCGAACTGGCGCGCGGCAAGCGTTTCCTGAACCTGTTCTGCTACACCGGCAGCGTCAGTGTTTACGCGGCGGCAGGCGGCGCGGCGGAAACGGTCGGCGTGGATTTGTCGCAGACCTACCTGGATTGGGCCGCGCGCAACTTCGCGCTCAACGGGCTCGATCCAGCCTACAACCGGTTGGTTCGCGACGACGCGGCGGCGTACCTGCAATCGCATTCGGCGATGTTCGACCTGATCTTCGTCGACCCGCCGACGTTTTCCAATTCCAAGCGCGCCGAGGATTTTGACGTGCAGCGCGACCATGCGCGCGTGCTCAACCTGTGCGGCGATCGGCTGTTGCCCGGCGGCATGGTCCTGTTCTCGAACAATTTCCGCCGCTTCAAGCTCGACGAGGAAGCGCTCGCGCGCTTCGGTATCCGAGAGATCACCGCACAGACGATACCCTTCGATTTCGAGCGCCACGCTCGCATCCATCGAGCCTGGGAACTGCGCCTGAAATGATCTCGTTCAGGTTCGCCGGAGCGAAGCT
>DASTAL010000491.1:0-2704 GCA_035712685.1 Rudaea sp.
CTGACGAATCCGGACGGCAAGGCGCTCAAGGTCTACAAGGATGCGCCGGGGGACGCCAACTTCAAGGTCGCCGACGTGCCCAAAGGCCGCGAGGTGGCATCGGAATTCGTCGCCAACGAACTGGGCTCTGTGCTTGCAGGCCTGAACGCGGATGACGTCTTCCCGGCCAAGGACGTGGCGCCGCCGGACAAGGCCTGGAAGGACGAATACGCCGCGTTCGACGGCCTGGTCGTGTCCGCGACCGGCTGGGAGCAGGGCGGCAAGGACTACGTGCAACTCGCCGCACGCCTGGACGAGGCCGCCGCCAACGCCCAGATCGACGCCGATCAGGCCAAGGCCAAGGCCGAGTACGAGGCCGCCGTCGACGCCGCGAACAAGAAAGTGGCCGACGAAAAATCCACGAACGGCGCGCAGGCCAGCGCCAACGCACAGGCGGCCTCCGAAGTCGCCAAGCCCCTGGCGGTGAGCGATGCCGCCAAGGATAGAGCCGACAAACTCGCCGCCTTGAACAAGGAAGTGGCGAGCCTGAACAAGACATTTTCCGGCTGGACCTTCGCAGTGCCTGCCTACAAGTTCTCGGACATGAGCAAGAGCATGGACGACATGCTCGCGCCCCTGCCGGAAAAGAAGGCAGCTGAGAAGAAACCTGGAGCCAAGCCGCACAAGTAGCCATCGTCATCCCTTGCGGCGGTCTTGCTGCGCCGCCGCAAGCGGATAATGTGACCGGAAGCGCATAATTCCTCTCGAACGAGCGTTCGAACGACGCCCGCGTCGTCCCGTCAGGAGGAGATCATGGCCACCGTGCGCACCGGCACATGCCGGAGTCTTGCGGCTCTTGCCGCGTTTTCCATTGGTATACTTTCGCCACCGCTGGTGGCGCAGACGATCACGGCGCCGGGCTTGTCCGCTCCCGGCACGATCTACTACGACGCACTGGGCACGCCAACGATCAAGGCGGCGACGAGTTACGACGTCGCCTTCCTGCAGGGTTACGCGCAGGCCAAGGCGCGCTTCTTCGAGATGGATTTCGATCGCCGCGCCGCGAGCGGCACGCTCGCCGCCCTGGTCGGCCACGCCGCACTCGCCAACGACGTGCAGACGCGCACGCTGGGCCTCGACCGCGCCGCATTCGCCACCTGGCAGGCACTGGATGCCGATACCAAGGGCTGGCTGCAGGCGTTTTCCAATGGCGTGAATTTCTGGCTGCAGACGCAACCGTTGCCGCCGGAGTACGGCGCGCTGATGCTCACGCACGCGTCGCCATGGTCGCCGCAGGATTCCATCACCATCGGCAAGGGCCTCGCATTCCAGTTGTCGTTCGACCTCGATATCCAGAACACCATCGATTTCGGCGCCTATTCGCAGGCCGCGGCGGCGGCCAAGGTCGATCCGAATGCGCTGTTCTTCGGCGACACGCACCGTTTCGCGCCGCCGGACAATCGCTTCACCGTGCCGGGATTCACCCCGACCGATTCCGCGACAACCGGCGCGCCGGCGTTCGCCACGGCAATGGCAACGGTGCAGACGAGCGCGCAGCAAACCGCGGCGCTCGGTAACCTGCAGATCGATCCGCGCGCGCTGGCGCTGGCACAGGCCTACCGCGACAAGATCGCCGGCAATCCCTTCATCGCGCCGACCCTGCATCCGCGCCTGGGCCGCGGCGGCAGCAACGAGTTCGCCGTCAGCGGCGCCTACACCGCCACCGGCAAGCCGATCATCGCCAACGATCCGCACCTGACCCTGGCGCTGCCGCCGATCTTCATGGAGATGCACCTGATTTCCGGCGACGGGCTCAATGTCACCGGTGTCAGCGTGCCCGGCGCGCCGGGCATCATCCAGGGCTGCAACAGCAACATCTGCTGGGGTTCGACGGTCAATCCCATGGACGTGACCGACACCTTCCTGGAAACCTTCGCGGTCAACAGCTACGGCCTGCCCACCGCGATCGTGCACAACGGCGTGCAGGAGCCGGTGCAGTGGGTGTTCCAGAGTTTCTACGTCAACCAGATGACGCCGGGGCAGACCGACAACGTCACGCGCGACAATTCCATCGGCTACACCAACGGCGCGATCACCGTGATCGTACCGCGCCGGAACAACGGCCCCGTCGTGCAGATCGGCACTCCCGGCAGTTGTTCGCTGACCGGGCAGACGCTCAATCCGGGCCTGGCCTGCGGATTGTCGATTGCCTACACCGGTTGGGGCGCGACGTTCGAGCTGGAAGCGTTCAAACTCATCGACCGTGCGCAGAACATGAGCGATTTCCAGAATGCGCTGACCTATTTCGATTTCGGCTCGCAGAATTTCGCCTACGCCGACACGGCCGGCAACATTGCCTATTTCACCAGCGCCGAGAATCCGATCCGCGACGACCTGCAGAATTTCGGCAAGTGGCTCGGCTCGCCGCCGTTCCTGATCCGTGACGGCTCCGGACAGGCGCACAACGACTGGTTGCCGGTGTCGCATCCGCAGCCCAATCAGGCGACTCCGTTCGAGATCATGCCGGCCTCGGAAATGCCGCACGTGATCAATCCCGCGCAAGGCTATTTCGCCAACGCGAACAACGATCCGATCGGCATTACGGCGCAGAACAATCCATTCGGCATGACGCGGCCCGGCGGCGGCGTGTACTACCTCAACTACGGCTACGACGCCTACCGCATGGGCCGCATCGACCGCCTGCTGTCGGCGCTGGTGGCGTCGG
>DASTAL010000492.1:0-1120 GCA_035712685.1 Rudaea sp.
CGCACCGATACGGTCACGCTCGACCCGGAAAACCCGTGGCTGGGCCTGTTCTCCTACTCCGAAGCGACGCGCGCCTATTTCCACGGCCGCGACGAGGAAACCGCCGAACTTACGCGCCACGTACAACGCAAACTGCTGAGCGTACTGTTCGGCCAATCGGGCTTGGGCAAGACGTCGTTGCTGCGCGCCGGGCTGGTGCCACGCTTGCGCGATCTCGGCTACTGCCCGGTATACGTGCGCATCGATTACGCTCCCGCATCACCAGCCCCTTCCGAACAGATCAAGCAGGCAGTTTTTCGCGCCACCGCGGACGCCGGCCACTGGACGCGCCCCGGCGCCTCGATCGAAGGCGAGTCGCTGTGGGAGTTCCTGCACCACCGCGGCGACCTGTTGCGCGATGCGGCCGGACAGACACTGACTCCGCTGCTGATCTTCGACCAGTTCGAAGAGATCTTCACGCTTGGCCAGGCCGACGATGCCGGCCGCCTGCGCGCGAAACAATTCCTGGCGGACCTCGCCGACCTGGTCGAGAACCGCGCACCGGAAGCGCTGGAAGCACGACTCGAAAAAGACGACAACGCCGTCGACGATTTCGATTTCGCGCGCGCCGATTACCGCGTGCTGATCGCACTGCGCGAGGATTACCTCGCGCACCTGGAAAGCGTGAAGGACATCATGCCTTCGATCACCCAGAACCGGATGCGGCTGGCACGCATGAATGGCGCGCAGGCCTTGAGCGCGGTGGTGAAACCGGGTGGCAAGCTGGTGTCGCAGGAAGTCGCCGAATCCATCGTGCGTTTCGTGGCCGGTGGCTCGGAACTCGGCAACGCCGAGATCGAACCGTCGTTGCTGAGCCTGGTCTGCCGCGAACTCAACACGGTGCGGCAGGCACAGGGGCGCAAGGAAATTTCCGCCGACCTCCTGGCGGGATCGCGCGACACCATTCTTTCCGAGTTCTACGAGCGCGCTCTCGCGGACCAGCCGGCCGGCGTGCGGCGCGTGATCGAGGACGAGCTGCTGACCGAGTCCGGTTATCGCGAAAGCCTGGCCGAAGAGCGTGTGCGCAAGGCGCTCGCCGCGGCGGGCGCGTCGCCGGACGCGCTGGCCACATTGGTCAACC
>DASTAL010000493.1:0-1818 GCA_035712685.1 Rudaea sp.
GGCCCGAACGACAGCAACTGGTCACCGTAGGCGCGCGCGGCAACATCGGAAATCTCGCGGCGGGCGAGCTCGGCGATGGCGTGCACGCAGGCGACCTTCATCGCCTCGTTGATCGTGGTCGCGCCGACATCCAGCGCGCCGCGGAAAATATACGGGAAACACAGCGCGTTGTTGACTTGGTTCGGGTAGTCCGAACGCCCGGTCGCGATGATCGCGTCGGGCCGCGCGGCGCGCGCGAGTTCCGGCAGGATTTCCGGCGTCGGATTGGCCAGCGCCAGGATGATCGGCTGCGCCGCCATGGTCTTGACCATCTCGCCCGTGAGCACGCCGGCCGCGGACAGGCCGAGGAAGATGTCCGCCCCCTTGACGATGTCGGCGAGCGTGCGCGCCTTCGTGTCGCGCGCATAACGCTGCTTGGCCGGATCCATGTCGTCCTTGCGCCCGGCGTAGATCACGCCGACGCGATCGACGACCAGGATGTTCGCAGGGTTAACGCCGAGCTGCACGAGCATGTCCAGGCAGGCGATGCCGGCCGCACCGGCCCCGGTGGAAGCGACTTTCACTTCGCCGATCTTCTTGCCGACCACGGCCAGCGCGTTGAGCACCGCCGCGCCGACGATGATCGAGGTGCCGTGCTGGTCGTCGTGGAACACCGGGATCTTCACGCGCTCGCGCAGCTTGCGCTCGACGGTGAAGCATTCCGGCGCCTTGATGTCCTCGAGGTTGATGCCGCCGAACGTCGGCTCCAGCGCGGCGATGATGTCGACGAGCTTGTCCGGGTCGCACTCGGCGACCTCGATGTCGAACACGTCGATGCCAGCGAATTTCTGGAACAGCACGCCCTTGCCTTCCATCACGGGTTTCGCCGCGAGCGGGCCGATGTTGCCCAGGCCCAGCACGGCCGTGCCGTTCGTGATCACGGCGACGAGGTTGCCGCGCGCGGTGACCGTGGAGACTTCGCCCGGATCGGCGACGATCGCGTCGCAGGCCGCCGCCACGCCCGGCGAATACGCGAGCGCCAGGTCGCGTTGCGTCACCAGCGGCTTGGTCGGCGATATGCGGATCTTGCCGGGCGGATTGCGCCGGTGGTAGTCGAGGGCGGCTTGCTTCAGGTCGTCGGCGGTGGACATGGCATAACGCTCGCAATCCCGCATCCGATGCGGGTTTGCGAGCTTAGCACAGCGTGCGTTGCGTCAATCGGCGGCGGTATGTCCCAGGTAATCCAGCGCCGCCTGCAGCATGGCTTCGCTGCCGACTTTCAGCGCGCCCTCGTCGAGAAAGAACTTCGGCGAATGGTTGGTCGGCGCGGTCGCGGCATCCTGTCCCTGCGGCGTGGCGCCCACGAAAAAGTATACCGATGGCGCCTTCGCGCCGCGCGCGAGGTAGGGGAAGTCCTCCGACGCCGTCCAGCGCGGCGACTCGACCACGCGGTCCTTGCCGAGCGCGGTTTCCAGGCTGGCGCGCACGCGCCCGGTCAACGCCGGGTCGTTGTAATTGACCGGGTTGCTGCTGTCGGCCGACAACGGAATCTGCGCATCCACACTCGCCCCGTTCGCGGCCGCGACGTGTTCGGCGATGTTGCGCAGCGATGCCAGCGCCTGCTTGCGCATGCCCTCGTCGAACGTGCGCACGGTGCCCTGCAGCTCGGCCGAATCGGGCACGATGTTGAAGCGCGAGCCGCCGTTGAAGATGCCGAACGTGACCACCGCTGGATCCGCGCTGATGTCGAGCTGGCGGCTGACGATGGTCTGCGCATTAGTGACGATCTCCGCCGCCGTCACGATCGGATCGATGCCTTTCCACGGCATCGCGCCGTGG
>DASTAL010000494.1:0-3814 GCA_035712685.1 Rudaea sp.
CTGGCCGGCATCCATCGCCAGACCGGGCGTGCGGCCGAGGCGGAAGCGCTGCTGCGCGAAGTGCTGGTGCGCGAACCCGGCGACTTCGCGGCGGCGTTTCCTCTCGCCGAAATGCTGATCGAAGCCGGTCGCGGCGCCGCCGCGGCGCAAATCCTGCAATCCAGTTTTGCGCATGGCGCGCAGGACGCCGAACTGGCGATCCGCGCCATCGAACTGCTCGACGAAGCCGGGCGCAAACGCGCGGCGGCGGGCATTGCCGAAACCGCGCTCGCTGCGCACCCGGCCGACGCGCGCCTGCACGCCTACGCCGGCATGCTCAAGCTGCAACTCGGCGAGTTCGCGCGCGCACGCGAGCATTACCTGTACGCGATGGCGCACGATGCGCGCGCCTGCGAATGGAACGTCCCGGACGGACTTTCCGGCGCGCAGCGCTACGTGGATGCGAACCACGCGGATTTCGCCATGTTCCGCGCCTGCCTGGCGCGCGAGGATCTTTCCGCGAAAGCGCGCTCGTCGTTGCTGTTTGCCGTCGCCAAGGCGCATGACGACATCGGCGACTACGCGCAAGCCGCGGATTTCTTTCGCCAGGCCAACGCGCTCGCGCATGCGGCGACGGCCTGGTCGCGCAAGAACTGGCGGCGCGCGGCCGAATCGCGGCTCGCCGCGAAACCGTTCGTGCAGAGTCTGGACGCGCCGGATTTCGTGCCGGTGTTCATCGTCGGCATGCCGCGCTCGGGCACCACCTTGGCAGCGGAACTGCTGGCACGGTATCCGTTCGTGCGCAACCGGGGCGAATTGCCGTGGCTGGCGAAACTCGCGCAACTGCCCGTGCTCGCGGGCAATCCGACGCGCGCGGTGCTTGCCCAGTGTGCCGCAATCTACGCGGCGCAATTGCGCCAGGACGATTCGGGCGATGCGCGCTTCTTCATCGACAAGCAGCCGCTGAATTTCCGCTATGTCGACCTGATCATGGCGCTATGGCCGAATGCGCGCATCGTGCACTGCACGCGCGGCGCGCGCGACACGGCACTGTCGCTGTGGGCGCAATCCTTCCACGAGGACGTGCAGGGCTATTGCTTCGATTTCGGCGACATCGCGTTGGTGATGCGCGATCACGAACGCCTGATGGCGCATTGGGGCGAACTCTACCCGCAGGCTATCCGCGAATTGCGTTACGAGGAACTCGCGGCCGATCCCGCGCGCCGCATCGGCGACCTCGTCGCCTGGCTTGGCTTGCCGGACAATCCGGCGCAACGCACCGATGCGTTGCCGGAGGCGATCGGAACGGCGAGCCTGTGGCAGGCGCGCCAGCCCGTCTACAGAAGTTCGATCGGGCGCTGGCGCCATTACGCGCCGTACGTGCCGGAACTGGAAAAGTTCGCCGTGGAATGAACCGCTCAAGCCGGATCGGTGGAATAACCCCATTGTTCCAGCATCGGTTTCAATATCGGCAGCGCGGGTTCGAAGTATTTTCGATACGCTTGCCAGCGGCCAAGCCCTTTCGTGTTCACCGGTTCGATCACCTGGCTGTAGCTCGGCGTCGCAATGTAGCCCTTCTCGCGTGCGCGCTGATCGAAGCGCAGCATGGGCGCGGCGTCGGCCAGGTCGAGGAAATCGGCAACGCGCCGTGTCTGCGCCGCCGTGTCCGCGACGAGGTCTTCGTAGCGCGAGACCAGGGCATCCGGCTTGATCACGGCCGCGTGCTGCAGCCAGGTCTGCATCGCCTGCACGTAAGCCGCCGCCAACCGCTCGAGATTCTCGCAGGCTGCGCCGAGCACGCTGGAGCGGAAATTCTGCATGTAGCAGGATAAGACCACGTCGCAGGGATGGCGTACGCACAGGATGATCTTCGCGGCCGGGAACAGCCGGTGGATCATCGGCAGCCAGAGCATGTTCAGCGGATTCTTGTCGACGAGCCGCACGTCCGCGCGGCGCTGGATGCGTTCTGCGGTCAGCAGGAAATATTTCTTGCGCAGTTCGTCGCAGTCGTATTGGCGCAGCACGGAGAGGTCGTCGAGGATGCGCGGATCGTGCGATCGCAGTTTTCCGGCGAGGCGTTCGAAGAAGGGCGTCTCGTCCATCGATTGCAGTTGCGGGTGCGCGTCGAGCATCTGCTCCAGCAGCGTGGTGCCGGAGCGCGGGAAGCCGACGACGAATATCGGCGAATCGTTCGAATCCGGCGCCCGATAGCTTGGCCAGGTCGCGAATTCCTCGGGCGTGAGCTTGCGTACGGCGCCGGGCAACGGCAAGGCGGCGGGCGTGAAAAATTCGGGCGTTGCGTGCTTCAGTTCCGCGACATGGCGCGCGTGCGCTTCGCCCAGGGCCTGCATCGCGGCCGCCGGATCGCGCAGCTTGTCGCAGACGTTCCCCAACTCGTAGTAGTAGGCGTAATCGTTGGCGTGCAGGGGGCCGGCTTGTTCAAGCAGCGACCGCGCCAGTGCCGCGTCGTTGCCGCGCAAGGCGAGTATCGCGCGCACATGCGCGACCTGCCGGCGCACGGGATCGGCCAGATCCATCGCGTCGAGCGGCTGCAACAGCGCGGCGGCCTCGGTCAGGAGGTTATGGCGTTCATAGACCCTGGCCAGCAGGATGCGGGCATCGGCCCGCTGCGGGCTGCGTGCCAGCAGGTCCTGCAGCACCGCTTGCGAAGCCGGCGCATCGGACAGCAGCAGCAACAGGCGCGCCAGTTCCATCTGCAGGTGTTCTTCTTCCAGCGGCAGCCAGGCGCGCCACGGCTTGATCAGGTCTTCGCAACCGCGGAAGTCCTGCGCCAGCGCACAGGCATTGGCGGCAAGAATGCGGGGGCGCGGCGCTTCGCGGTCGAGTTCGAAGGCGTCGAGCAGCATGTCGCGGGCGGCAAGGTATTCCTTGCGCCCTTGCAGCAGCAGTCCGACCTGGATGCGCGGTTCGGGGTCGCGTGGATCCAGGTCCATGGCCTTGCGCCATGCTGTTTCGGCCTCGTCGCCGCGGCCGGCCTCATGCAGGGCAGTGGCGTAGTTGTTCCAGTGCATGGCTTCGCCGGGCTGCACTTGCGTCAAGTGGCGGAATGCCGCGATCGCGTCGTCGCTGCGGCGTTGCGCGTGCAGGCTCAGCGCCAGCGCGACCAGTGCATCGATGTGCATGGGCGCCTGCGCGAGTATGTCGCGGCTTAGGCGTTCGGCTTCGACCGGATTGCCGCTACGGAGCGCGGCGACGATGTCGCCGAAAATGGCTGATTCGTTCATTGGCAAGGCGCAGGAAAAAATGAGGAAAAAAAAGAGCCGCGCTTGCGCGCGGCTCTCAAGTTTACGCTATTGCAAGACGATCAGAACTTCACGGTCACGCGGGCGAAGTAGTAGCGGCCCATCATGTCGAAGTTGCCCGGATCGGTGTTCGCGTTGAGCGTGTTGTTGGCCCACAGGAACGGCGGCTGGATGTCGCCCACGTTGTCGATGCCCACGTCCACGCGCGTGTTGATCGGCTCGATGTTGTAGCCGACCTGCACGTCGTTGTACGTGCGCGCGCCGTAATGCAGGATGACGTTGGGCAGCGCGCAATTCTTGCCGAACTGCGAGTAGTAGCACTGGCCAGCCGGGAAGGTATCCTGATCCGCCTTGCCCGAGCCGTTGCGGAACTTGCCGATGTAGCGCATGCGCCACGAGGCGTCCCACGAACCCAGGTTCCAGTTCACCGTAGCCAGCGCGCGCCAGCGCGGGAACAGGCAGACGCCGCCGCCGGTTTCCGGACAGGCAGCCTGCGCACCCGAGCCGAACGGCTGCAAGTGACCGGCGTTGTGGTAGACGAGGTCGCTGAAGCCCGGATTCGGCGTCTGGTC
>DASTAL010000495.1:0-2706 GCA_035712685.1 Rudaea sp.
TGAACGGCACGAACACGAACAACCCCCACATGCCGTAGATGATCGACGGAATCGCCGCGAGCAATTCGATGGCCGTAGCGACCGGCGTGCGCAGCCAGGCCGGCGCGATTTCGGTCAGGCACAAGGCAATGCCGAAGCTCAACGGCACGGCGATGACGATGGCGATCAGGGAGGTAACCAGGGTGCCGTAGATCGGCGCCCAGGCGCCGTAGCGGTTTTCGACGGGATTCCACTGGCTGCTGGCGAGGAAGTGCCAGCCGTCGCCGAACAGGACCTCGCGGCCGCCCCACAGCGTGGACAAGGCCGCGCCGAGCAGCGCGGCCAGGACAAGCAAGGCGCAAAAACGCAGCACGCCGCGGAACAACGCGTCGTTGCGCGCGTCGACGCGGCTGCGGTCGTCGCCGCGATCGGCGGCGTGGGTTGCGACTGCCATGCTCTATCCCGTTGAAAAACCGGGCACGCCGCCCGAGTGCGGCGTGCCGTCCGTCATTTTACGCTTGCTCAGTGCTTGAACTGCGCCTGCCAGTAAGCCTCGATTTGCTTGACCAGCGCTTCGGGCAGGGGAACGTAGTCGAGTTCCTGCGCCTGCGCCTGGCCATGTTCCAGCGACCACTTGAAGAAGTCGAACACGACCTTGGAATTCGCGGCATTCTTCGGCTGCTTGTACATGATCACCCAGGTCGTCGCCGTGATCGGCCACGCCTCGGCGCCCGGCGCGTTGGTCATGATCAGGTTGAAGTCGGCCGCATGTGCCCAGTCCGCGGTTGCCGCGGCGGCCTGGAAAGCGGCATTGCCCGGCTTGATCGTCTTGCCGGCGGCGTTCGTCATCAGCGCATAGCCGATGTTGTTTTTCAGCGCATAGGCGTATTCGACGTAGCCGATCGAGTTCTTGATCTGCTTCACGTAGGCCGAAACGCCTTCGTTGCCCTTGCCGCCGATGCCCGTCGGCCATTCGACCGCGGTGCCCTCGCCGACCTTGGCCTTCCAGTCCGCGCTGACCTTGGAAAGATAATTGGTGAAGTTGAACGAAGTGCCCGAACCATCGGAACGATGCACGACGGTGATCTTCGCGTCCGGCAGTTTCAGGCCCGGATTGAGCTTGGCGATCGCGGCATCGTTCCAGTTCGCGATCTTGCCGAGGAAGATGCCAGCCAACGCATTACCGTCGAGAACGAGCTTGCCCGACTCGACGCCATCGATGTTGTAGGCCGGGACGATGCCGCCGATGACGCTGGGGAACTGGCCGAGGCCGAATTTGCCCAGCTCTTGCGCATCCAGCGGCTTGTCGGAAGCGCCGAAGTCGACGGTGCCGGCCTTGATCTGGGCGATGCCGCCGCCCGAGCCGATGGACTGGTAATTGACGTGGTTGCCGGTCTTCTCGGCAAATGCCGCCGACCATTTCGACAACACCGGATAGACGAAGCTTGAACCGGCGCCGGTGACATCGGCGGCCGTGGCGAAAGCGGAGAATCCCGCGGCGGCGACGCCGAGGACAAATGCGATCTTGCGAATATTGGACATGACAACTCCCGTGCGTGGATAACCGACGACTTTGTACCGGCCGCGCATTTCGCGGGGGTGATGAAAATATTACGGTTCGATGACAGCGCCAACGTTCAAGCCGCGTCGCCGCCGGCCTCGACCAGGCGCGCCTGGTCGAACTGGCACGCGAACGTCGAACCCTTGCCGGGTTCGCTGGCGATGGCCAGCCGCGCCTGGTGCAGGTTGAGCACGTGCTTGACGATGGACAGGCCAAGGCCTGTGCCGCCGGTGCCGCGCGAACGGCTCGACGACACGCGGTAGAAGCGTTCGGTCAGGCGCGCCAGATGTTCGGCCGGAATGCCGTAACCGGTGTCGGTCACCGAAAATTCCGCGCCGGTCGGCGTGCGCCGCCAGCGGATGACGATCTCGCCGCCGGTCGGCGTGTAGCGCACCGCGTTGCTGACCAGGTTGGAAAACGCGCTGTGAAGGTCCTTCGGCGATCCGAGCAGGTCGCAGTGCGCGCTGTCCTCGAGCACGATGCGGTGGCGGCCCTGGCTCAGCGCTTCGGCCTCCTTGCGGATGGTTGCGAACATCGGCGCCGTCGCGACGTGTTCATCCTGCAGGCTTCGCTTCATCTCCAGCCGCGAGAGGGTGAGCAGATCCTCGACGATCTGGCCCATGCGCCGCGATTGCGTGCGCATCTCGGCGATGACCGGGGCGAGCGCGGGCACTTCTTCCGGATCGAGCAATTCGAGGTAACCGTGGATGACCGTGAGCGGCGTGCGCAATTCGTGCGAGACATTGGCGACGAAGTCTCGGCGCACCTGGTCGAGTCGGGCGAGTTCGGTGATGTCACGCGCACGCAGCACGCGCTGGCCGTGGCCGAAGGCGATCAGCGACGCATTGACGCGAGTATCGGCATCCGCCGGCGCCGGTATGTCGTCGGCACGCGCTTCGCCGCTGTGCAGCCAGTCGCCGAACTGGCTGCCCTGCAGGCGCTCGGCGAGAAGTACGCCGCGATCGCCGGGCCAGCTCAGGCCCAGCAGCCGCGTGGCCGCGCGGTTGATCCAGCGCACGCGGCCGGCGTCGTCGAGCAGCACCAGTGCATCCGGAAATGCCGCCGCCGCGTCGCGCAAGTCGCGCAGTTGCGCAGCGAGCCGGCGCACGCGCGACGCCATCACGCCGCCGTGGCCGAGAACCGGTAGCCGGCGCCGCGCACGGTCT
>DASTAL010000496.1:0-2467 GCA_035712685.1 Rudaea sp.
AAAAGGAGACACCTATGCTCGAATGAAGGCCCGCGTTGCCGATGCGCCGTGGCTCCGCCCAGCTCCTGCAGAAGCCCATGAACAGGCGCCTGCTGCCACTCGTGTACGCCCTGGTGGCGGTGGTGGTGCTGATCCTGTTGCTCACGTGGCTTACCGTGCAGGCCCAGATCGCCCTCGCCGGTTACCTCAACGGCGAGAGCATCTGGTCCAAGGCGCAGAAGCAGGCGACGGTCGACCTGCTCCACTACGTTGCCACGGGCGACCCCGCGGATTACGCCGGCTTCCAGGAGAATTACGCCGTCCTGAAGTCGCTGCGCAAGGCGCGCGACATGGTCTTGTCGGGGCACTTCGAATACCAGTCGGTCGAAGACGAGATGCGCCGGGGCCACGCCATGACGGTGGCGATCCCCGGTGCGGTTTTCATCCTGCACCATTTTGCAGGCGCGCCCTACATGAGCGACGCGCTGCGCGAATGGCAATCCACGGACGGGGCGATCGTGGAGCTCGGGACGATCGCTGACACGCTGCATCGCACGTTCGCCGAACATGCCATGACGCCGGCGGAGGTGGTCCGCCAACGCAGCCGCATCACGGCCATCAACGCATTCATCGAGCCGCGCTCCAACCGTTTTTCATTGAGCATCGCGCGCGGCGCCGTATGGACCGGCCGTGTGTTGTTCGCCGGCATCATGATTTCCGCTGCCGTCGCGATCGGCCTGTGGCTGTGGATGGCGCGTCGCGTGCTGACTCGCATCCGCCGCACCGAAGAGCGCTACCGTTTGCTGTTCGACAGTGCGCCCGACGCGATCGTGATGGTGGACGAGAACAGCGGCATGATCATCGACGCCAACCGCACCGCCAGTGCCTGGACGGGGCGCGCGCCGAAAGAGCTGGCCGGCGCCGATTACATGGGGTTGTTCGAGAACGGCATCGTCCGCAAGGGCTCGTCGGGCAGCGGCGAGTTGCGCGGCAACGACGGCAGCAAGCGGCCGGTCGAGACGCAAAGCAGCATGACGGTCTGGGGCGAGCAGGTCGTGCGCCAGGCGATCATCCGCGACATCTCCGAGCGCGTGGAAAGCGATCGCGTGCGCCGGGTTGCCGCCGAAGCGCTGGCGAGCATCGCCGAGGGCGTGATCATCGCCGACGCGGACCGCAAGGTGCTTTCGGTGAACGCCGCCGCGACGCGGCTCACGGGTTTCACGGCGGAAAGCCTGGCCGGCACGCGCCTGGACGCCACGCGCACGCTCGCCGACGGCGGTCCGCTGCCGGCCACGATCTGGGACGAAGTGGTCGCCACGCACCACTGGTCGGGCGAAGTGCAGAGCCGCCGCAACGACGGCAGGGTGTGTGCCGAGAAGCTCGACATCAGCACCATCCGCGACGCGGAAAACCGCGTGCAACATTACGTCGCCGTCTTCAGCGACATCTCCGTCGCGAAGGCGGATCGTTACCGCCTGGAACACCTTGCCGCGCACGACGTGTTGACCGGCATGGTCAACCGCGCGCAGTTCCAGCGCCATTGCGAGCAGGCCATCGAGCGCGCGGCGAAGACCCGCAGCGCCGTGGCCGTGCTGTTCATCGACCTCGACGCCTTCAAGTTCGTCAACGACAGCTACAGCCACGCGGTCGGCGACCGCCTGCTCAAACTGGTGAGCGAGCGCATCCAGCAACAGTTGCGCGAAGGCGATATCGCCGGACGCATCGGCGGCGACGAATTCACGGTGCTGATGCAGCACCTCAGCTTGCGCGAGGACGCCGCGGCGCTGGCCAGCCGCCTGCTCTCGGTGCTGTCCGAACCGTTCCACGTCGATGACTACGAACTGGTGGTCAGTGCCAGCATCGGCATCGCAGGCTATCCGCTGGACGGCAACGACGCCCAGACCCTGATCGCCAACGCCGACGCCGCCATGTACGCGGCCAAGTCCGAGGAACGCAACGCCTCGCGCTTCTACGTGCCGATGATGCAGGCCGATGCGCGGCAGCGGATGTTGCTGGCGACGGAACTGCGCCAGGCGTTGATCGAGGACGAGTTTCACCTGGCCTTCCAGCCCAGCGTCGAACTGCACACCGGCCGCATCGTCGCGGTCGAAGCCTTGTTGCGCTGGAAGCATCCGCAGCGCGGCGAAGTGATGCCGGGCGAATTCATTCCGGTCGCCGAGAGCATCGGCCTGATCCACCGCATCGACGAATGGGTGATGCACGCGGCCTGCGCGCAGATCCACGCCTGGGACGAAGCGCACATGCCGCAGATCCGCGTGGCGATCAACGTGTCGGCGCGCTGGTTCGGCCATCCCGGGTTCGTGGAAAGCATTCGGCGCGCGCTGCACGAAAACGGCGTATCGCCGCAGCGCATCGCGCTCGAAATCACCGAAGGGGCGATGCTGCGGCTGGGCGAGGAGACCGAGCACACGATGCGTGCGCTGCACGCGCTCGGGATCGGTGTCGCCATCGACGACTTCGGCACCGG
>DASTAL010000497.1:0-1675 GCA_035712685.1 Rudaea sp.
CACGCCGGTCTCGCCGCCGTCCTTGCCGTGCATGCGGTTCCAGAATTGCGAGTGGAAAAACCACTCCATCAGTTCCGGCCCGCGTTCGCCGAGCGGATTCTCCAGGCTCTGGTTCGGCCCGGCGCCAAAGCCGTCGAGGGAAACCGCGAAACTGCGCACGAGCAACTTGGACATGATTTCCTCCGGTACCTCTGAAGAACCGTCGCGAGCGAAGGCAGGTTGTGCGCCGCCGGAGCGCAGGAACCGGAGCATACAGGTAGTATGTGAGGATTCCGAGCACCGCCGGCGCACAAGATGTCGAGCGCAGCAGGTTGTTAAGGGATTTCTATGACATACCGAAACGTATGAACTACTGGCCCCTGCTCGGCGTCGCCGTGGTCATCGCCGGATTCGCGCTGCGGCTGAATCCGGCGCTGGTGGTGGTCGTCGCCGCCATCGTTTCCGCGCTGCTGTCGGGCCTGTCGATTCCCGACCTGCTCGCCCTGCTCGGCGCGAAATTCATCGACAGCCGCAACTTGCTCGTACTGTTGCTCACCCTGCCGACCATCGGCCTGCTCGAACGCGCTGGCCTGCGCGAACACGCCTCGGCCTGGATCGCACGCATGCGCCGCTTCACGTTCGCGCGCCTGCTGATCGGCTATCTCGCCGTGCGCCAGATTCTTTCCATGCTCGGCCTGACCGGCATCGCCGGGCATGCGCAGACCGTGCGTCCGCTGCTCGCACCGATGGCCGAGGCCGCAGCGGAGAAAATCGACCCCGACATCGACCTCGACGAGCGCGAACGCATCCGCGCGTTCGCCGCAGCGACCGACAACACCGGCCTGTTCTTCGGCGAGGACATCTTTATCGCGTTTGGCGCGGTGCTGCTGATCCAGGGCTTCTATGCGCAGAACGGCATCGCTCTCGATCCGCGCAGCATCGCGATCTGGGCGCTGCCGACCGCGATCGCGGCGTTCACGGTGCAGAGCCTGCGCGCAATCAAGTTGCAACAGCGGCTGTGCGGCAAACGCGATCGAGCAGGATCGCGAAAGTGATTTTTCGCGTCGAATACGTCTACTGGCTGTGCGGACTGCTGCTCGCCGCGTGTGCGTTGCGCGAACTGCGCGCGCGGCGCTGGGCGCACGGCGCATTCTGGGGAATTCTCGCTGCGATCTTCCTGCTCGGCGATGTTGCGAAATCGATTGCCGCGCGGGGCAGTATGCTGCCCGAGCAACTTGCCGGCGTCGGCGTGATCGCGCTGGGACTGATCGCCGGATTCCTGCGCCGCGCGCCAGTCGCCGAGTCGGCGCAGGAGCACGAACGTCGCAGCTCCAGCGCCGCACACCTCGGGCATCGCTTGTTCGTACCGGCACTGGTCATCCCGTTCGGCACGCTGGTGTTTACCCTGCTGCAACCGTATTTGAACGTCGGTGGTATCACGCAACTCGACCGTGCGGCCGCCACGCTGATTGCGCTGATGTTGGCCTGCGTGCTGGCCGTCGTCGCAGCGCTTGCGCTCACGCGTGCACGCGCGCGCGATGCCGTCACCGAAACCAGACGCCTGCTCGATGCGCTGTCGTGGGCGGCGCTGCTGCCGATGCTGCTCGCCATGCTCGGCGCGGTGTTCGCCGTCAGCGGCGTGGGCGAAGCGATCGCGCACCTGACCGCCGCCGCGATTCCGGTGCAGTCGCGCCTG
>DASTAL010000498.1:0-4172 GCA_035712685.1 Rudaea sp.
CTTGGCCTTGGCGAAACTGGACGAGCCTTCGCCTTCGATCATGTAGCAGGCCAGTGTCCACGGGCTGCCGGCGAATCCGATCAGCGGCACCTTGTCGCGCAGTTCGCGGCGGATCAGGCGCACCGCGTCCATCACGTAGCGCAGTTCGGTTTCGGGATCGGGTACGGCGAGCGCGGCGATGTCGGCGGGCGTGCGCACCGGTTTGGCCAGACGCGGACCGATGCCTTCCTCCACCGACAGGCCCAGGCCCATCGCATCGGGAATGGTGAGGATGTCCGAGAACAGGATCGCCGCATCCAGCGGATAGCGCGCGAGCGGTTGCAGGGTGACCTCGCAGGCGAGTTCCGGCGTCTTGCACAGGTTGACGAAGCTGCCGGCGCGCACGCGCGTGGCGCGGTACTCGGGCAGGTAGCGCCCGGCCTGGCGCATGATCCAGATCGGCGTGCGGTCGACGGGCTGGCGCGCGAGCGCGCGCAGGAAACGATGATCGGACATGCGAATCCTAGGGTTGCGAACGGCGGGCTTCGGTTTGCAGCGGCCCGATGCGCCGTGGCCAGCCGGGCGTCGCGCCCTGCGCGGCGAGTTCGTCGCGCGCGGCGCGCGCGGCAGTCAGGTCGGCGAACGGGCCCCACAGCAGCAGCCACGATTCGTTTCCATTTTGCGACAAATGCAATTCGTATACTTCGCCGTGGGATGGGTGTGCGGCGGCGCGGGCGGTGCCGAGGCCCACCGCGCTGCCTGCGTGCGCGAGTTCGATCACGTATTCGGCGGCGGGCAGGGTGAGGAAGTCGGGTCCCGCCTGCACGGATGGCGCTGCGGCCGCGGCAGCGGGTTGAGGCGCCGCAGCGGCGGGTTTCGCCGGCGGCGGCGGCGGATTGGCGGCCGGCGTAGTCGGTGCATGCGCCGGAACCAGCGGACCCTTGACGCGCGGCGGCGGCACAGGCTTGGGCGCGGTCGCGGCGGGCATCGGCTGCATGGCTTCATGTGCGCCGGCATTGGTCAGGTAGCCCGGCAGAGCACTGGCGTGCGGGGTCGGTTGTGCGGCCAGTGCGGCCGGGGCTGCCTCGTGCGCAGGTGCTGGGGCGGGTTCTGGCACAGCGACCGGGGTCTGCGCGGGTGCCGGCGCGGGCGGAACCTCGGCCTTGCCGGTGGCATTGCAATCCCAGCCCTTGCGATCTGCCGTCGGTACACAGTTATACTTTTTTCCCGGCTGGAAGGTGTCGACCTTGCCGTAGTCGGAGGCGGGCTCAGCATGCGCCGCTGCGGCCAGTCCGAGTATTGCGGCCAGCGCCACGATGGAAAATTCATGCCGCGACATATGGCGAATCCTGCCCCTGGCTGAACATGATGTGGAAGCCGCGCTTGAGCTGTGCGTCGCGTGCGTGTTCGAACGCGGCGAGTGCGTCGTCGCGCTCCAGAAACACCTCGCGTTTCAGGCTGGTGCGGCCGCCGGGCTGGCCCCATTCGCGGATCAGCGTCCAGCCGCCGAGCAGATCCTGCTGCAGGGCGATCTGGTAGTAACGCGGTTGTTCTGCGGCGATCGGCTTGGTCTGCATGTAAAGGCGCATGGCGGTATTTTAGCCTGTGCGGAACCCCGAATAACCTGCTGCGCTCGGCAGCTTGCGTCCCGGCGGTGCTCGGAATCCTCATTTACGACCAGTAAACTCCGGTTCCTGCGCTCCGGCGGTACACAATCTGCCTTCGCTCGCGACGGTTCTTCAGTGTTCCGCCGACGCAACTAGGCTGTCAGAACGGCGCGGATCGCGGCTTCGTCGACGTTTTCTGCGATTTCCGCACGGCCCACGCCGTGCCACAGGATCAGGCGCAGGCGGCCACTCGCATTCTTCTTATCCAGGCGCATCGCCGCGAGCAGGGCGTCGGTGTCGGTTCCGGCGGGAATCGCGGTCGGCAGGCCGCACCGGGTCAGCAATTTGCGCAGGCGCACGGTGTCGGCATCGGCGGACATTCCCGTTCGCGCCGACAGTCGTGCCGCGAGGCACATGCCGATCGCGACGGCTTCGCCGTGCAGCAGCCTGCCGTAGCCGCACACGGTTTCCAGAGCATGGCCGAAGGTGTGGCCGAAATTCAAAAGGGCGCGCTCGCCGCGTTCGGTTTCGTCGCGCGCGACGATGCCCGCTTTCTGTGTGCAGCAACGTGAGATCGCCTCGGCGAGCTTTTCCGCATCGCGGGCGAGCAGGGCATCGGCGTGCTGCTCCAGCCAGGCGAAAAACTCCGCGTCGCCGAGCGCGCCGTATTTGACCACCTCGGCGAATCCGGCGCGCAGTTCGCGATCGGGCAACGTCGCCAGCGTCGCCGTGTCGGCGACGACTGCACGCGGCTGGTGGAAGGCGCCGACGAGGTTCTTGCCCTGCGGCAGATCCACGCCGGTCTTGCCGCCAACCGAGGAATCGACCATCGCGAGCAGGGTCGTGGGCATCTGCACGAACGCGATGCCGCGCATCCAGCAGGCCGCCGCGAAACCGGCCACATCGCCGACCACGCCGCCGCCGAGCGCGATCACGCAGGCATCGCGGCTAGCCTGCAATTCCGCGAGCGCGGCGAAGATTTTGGCGGCGGAATCCAGCGACTTGTGCGCCTCGCCGGCGGGTAGAACCAAAGACGAGAACGAGCGATTGCGCAAACCCGCGGCGACGCGATCGAGGTACAGCGGCGCGACATGCTCGTCGCTGACGACGAGCGCGTGCCGCCCCGGCAGCGCATCGCGCCACTGCGCGGCGTCGGCCAGCAGGCCCGCGCCAATGCGGATCGGATAGCGGCGCGCGCCCAGTTCGACGACGAGTTCGCGCCTTGTGCCGCTCATGCCGCGCGCCCGGTGGCGGGGCGTTGCCAGGCCTGGGCCAGTCGCGCGGCGAGGTACTGCGCCACTTGCGCGACGCTGCCGCGATGGCCGGCGGGCAGGGTCAAATCGGCGATTTCACGGTACAGGGTGTTGCGCTGCGCGGCGAGTTGTTCGAGACGCTCGCGCCGGTCGGGCGCGGCGAGCAACGGACGCTTGCGGTCGCGCGCGAGGCGTTCGAGTTGTTCGTCGACCGTGGTTTCCAGAAACACCACGAAGCCGCGCGCGCGCAGCAGATCGCGATTTTCGTCGGCGAGAATCGCGCCGCCGCCGGTGGCCAGCACGATGCCGTCGCGTGCGGCGAATTCGGCCAGCATCGCGCTTTCGCGGCGGCGGAATCCGCGTTCACCTTCGATATCGAAGATCAGCGCGACATCGGCGCCGCACTGCGCCTGGATTTCGTGGTCGAGGTCGAAGAACGGCAGGTCGAGCGTCTCCGCCACGCGCTTGCCGAGCGTCGACTTGCCTGCGCCCATCGGGCCGACGAGGAACAGGTTGGGAGCGGGATTCATGCGACAATGCTACCTAATCTTTCGCACCGAAACCCGCATGCTGCGCTTCATCGTCGTTTTTCTCGTCTGCCTGCTCGTGTTGTTCACCGCCGAACTGCTGCAACCGGTGCAAACGCACGTGATCATGCCGTTCACCGCGGCGGTTGCGCATGTCAGTGCGTGGATCATGCTGCTGTTCGACCACAACGTGATCGCGCGCGGCAACGACATCCTCAGCGCGCGCAGCGGTGGCGGCATCGAGATCGTCGCCGGCTGCAACGGCGTGGAGGCGGTGCTGATCCTGGTGTCGGCGATCCTCGCGTTTCCGTCGCCGTGGAAACACAAGCTGGCTGGCATCGCGATCGGATTCCTCGCGATCCAGAGCCTGAACGTGGTGCGCATCATCAGCCTGTTCTATCTGCACGAATGGAATTCGGTGTGGTTCGACTGGTTCCATCTTTACTTGTGGCAGGCGCTGATCATTCTCGATGCGCTGGTATTCTGGCTGATCTGGCTGCGCTGGCTGCCGCGCGCGCCGCGCGTTGTCGCAGCCTGATACACTCGTGCGGCTGCCTGGCAGCGCAACCCCAAGGAGTCATGCCATGAACAAGATCACGAAAGTCATCGAGTTGAGCGCGTCGTCGACCAAGGGTTTCGAGGATGCCGTCAGCGGCGGCCTGAAGAAGGCGAGCAAGACGGTGAAGAACATCAAGGGCGCCTGGATCAACGACCTCAAGGTCGTCACCAACGACGACGGTTCCGTTGCCGAATGGCGCGTCAACATGCGCGTCAATTTCCTCGTCGACTGAATGACCGACGCCTTG
>DASTAL010000499.1:0-4904 GCA_035712685.1 Rudaea sp.
CCATCCGCGCCGATCGAATTGCCGCAGAAGATGCTGCCGTCTGCTAGAGCGAGAATGGCTGGAGTCATTGGGGGTTTCGCCTGAAAACTTCGGGTACACGACAACCCGCGGGCTGGCACAAGCCGGTCCGGGGATCGATACAACGGGCGAGCGGGAATTTTACCGGTGATTCGACGTCGCGTCCATCACAACAGCCAATCGATCGGCAGCCAGCCCAGCACCGTCACGAAAGCGCGCTGCCAGAACGTACTGCCGGGTTCACGCCGATGCACGATCTCGATGCCTTCGTTGCGCTCGACCCACTCCAGGCGATGCCCGCGCAAGCGCACTTCGTAGGCGTTTTCCGCAACGTCGTGCGTGAATACGTCCGCGCTGGCACCCGCCATCGCAGCGCTGTCGATGACGAATCCCATCTCGGTATTCAGGCGTACCGAGCGCTGGTCGAAATTGAACGAGCCGATGAACAGGCGCAGGCGATCCACCGAAAACGTCTTGGCGTGCAGGCTCGACGCCGAACTGCCGTGGAAGCCCTGCGCACGCCACCAACGTCGTCGCGCCGGCGAGCTGCGGCGCAATTCGTAGAGCTTCACGCCCGCGCGCAGCAGCCGGTGCCGGCGTTTGGCGTAACCCGCATGCACGGCGAGCACATCGGTCGCTTCCAGTGCATTGGTCAGCAACGCCACATGCAAGCCCTCGCGCGCACGGCTGCAGAAAAACCCCGTGCCGCGCGAGGTCGGCACGAAGTAGGGTGAAATCACGAACAGCTCGCGTTCGACGCCGCCAAGGGTGCGCGCCAGGCGTGTCACCATCAGGTCGGTGTCGTGTTCGTGGGCCAGTCCCTTCTTCGGGTCGTCGCTGAGCAGGCGCGTCGGTGCCCAGGTCATGGCCTGCCGCCCTGCCATAAGGTTGCGCACCAGCGCCGAACGCCGGATCGAATCCAGGTACGCCACCGCCTTCGGCCCCTGCACGCGCGCATTCGCGTCCACGGCGAAATTCGCCAACGCATCGGCAGCTGCCGCAGGCAACACGCGCGCGGCAGGCGTCACCGACGCACTGTTCCAGTAACGCTCGAAATCCCGTTCGACCGCGTCGGCGACGGGGCCGATACCGAGCACGTCCAGGTCCACGAACAGCGCCTGCTTGCCGGCATCGAAGTATTCGTCGCCGATGTTGCGCCCGCCGACGATCGTGGCCTGCGCGTCGGCGGTGAACGACTTGTTGTGCATGCGCCGGTTCAGGCGCGAAAAATCGGTGAAATAGCCGAACCAGCGCCAACGTCGCTGGCGGAACGGGTTGAACAAACGGATCTCAATGCGCGGATGGCTGTCGAGCGCGGCCAGTACCGAGTCCAGGCCGCCGGTGTTGTTGTCGTCCAGCAGCAGGCGTACGCGCACGCCGCGGTCGGCCGCGCGGCGCAAGGCTTCGAACAAGATATTGCCCGACAGGTCATTTCGCCAAATGTAGTACTGCACGTCCAAGGTGCGCGTCGCGGCGTCCGCTAGCAGCACGCGTGCGGCGAGACTCTCGCGTCCGTCGTGCAGCGCGACGAGCCCGGATTCGCTGGCATGGGCGCGCGTTTGCGCCGCCAGCGAATCTTCCAGCGGACATGCGGCGGACAGGCTGGCTTCTTGCGCCGTGGCGGACATGCGCCAATGCTGACGCGGGTACGGGAAAAAGTCGAATCGGCGAAAACGACGAAGCCCGCTCGCGCGGGCTTCTGGATGAAATGGCGTCCCCAGGGGGATTCGAACCCCCGTTACCGCCGTGAAAGGGCGATGTCCTGGGCCTCTAGACGATGGGGACGCGGGAAAACTGTCCCAGGACTACGGATGAAAAGTGGTGGAGCTAATCGGGATCGAACCGATGACCTCCACAATGCCATTGTGGCGCTCTCCCAGCTGAGCTATAGCCCCACTGATTCATCCGCGGGAAAGGCGCGGAAGAATATAGGCAGAGCGCGGTTTCGTCAACCGAAAACGTTCAGTTTCCGGCCAGCAGCGCGGCCATGATCGGCGGCACGAGGGCCGTGGCCGCTGCGAGATTGGCGAAGATTTCCGGCAGGCTGATGGACGCTTCCCCGCCGCAGCCGGCGGCCCAGTTGGCGACCAGCGCCAGACACGCGTAGTCGACGCCCAGCTCGCGCGCGAGCGCGGCCTCGGGCATGCCGGTCATGCCGACCAGATCGCAGCCGTCGCGGCGCATGCGCGCGATTTCGGCGCGGGTTTCCAGGCGCGGACCTTGCGTGGCGCCGTAGCAGCCGCCGTCGACCACCGCGATACCGACGCGTTTGGCCGCGCTGATCAAACCCCTGCGCAATGCCGCGCTGTATGGTTCGGTGAGGTCGATGTGTTCGACCTTCGCACCTTCGACGTCGCAGAAGCTGTCCAGCCGCCCGTGGGTGTAGTCGATGATCTGGTTGGGCACGGCAAGCGCGCGCGGTCCCATTTTTTCCGTGATCCCCCCGACCGCGTTCACGCCGATCATGCGCCGCGCGCCGAGATGATGCAGCGCCCAGACATTGGCGCGGTAGTTCACGCGATGCGGGGCAATCGTGTGCGCTTCGCCGTGGCGCGCGAGAAACGCGGCGCGCTGGCCCGCGAGCGTGCCAAGCACAATCTCGCCGGACGGCGCACCGAACGGCGTGGATACGGCTTCACGGTGGACATTTTCCAGTCCGGGAAACGCGTACAGGCCGGTGCCACCGATGATGGCGAGGTCGAGGCTCATGTCATTCCTTCAGCGCATAGATTCCCGGCAGGTTGCGGCCCTGCTCGTGGTAATCCATGCCGAATCCGAACACGTAGCGGTCCGGCACCTCCACGCCGCAGAAATCCGCGCGGATGCCTGGCGCGGTGCGGTCGTGGCGCTTCTGGCACATGACCGCGATCAGCACGCGGCGCGCGCCCTGGGCAATGCACCAGTCGCGGATCGCACGCAGCGTGTAGCCTTCGTCGAGGATGTCGTCGGCGAGCAGCACCGTCCGCCCGGTCAGCGCCACCGCCGGTTTGCGCAGCCAATGCAAGTCGCCACCCTGCGTTGCGCCGCGATAGCGTGTGGCGTGGACATAGTCGAATTCGAGGTCGGTGGAAACGGCCAGCGCGAGTGCGCCGGAGAAAATCAGGCCGCCGTGCATCACGCTCAGGTACAGCGGCACCTCGCCCGCCAGCGCGGCGTCGATGGCCCGGCCCATGCGGGCGATGGACGTTTCGAGTTTGGCGCGGTCGTGGAGCAAGTCCGCGGCTTTCAGGGCTTCGGCAAGTGCGGGACGTGTCATGCGGGTACGCTTTCCAGTGCGGTCAAGAGCGCGGCGCAATGCGCGCGATGGGGGTTGTCGACGAGATTTTGCCAGGTTGGCGCCACCCGGCCACGCAGCGCTTCGATGGCAGCGAGGTCGCAGGGCCCCGCGTCGCGACAGGCGACCAGCGCCTCTGGCGCGATTTCGGGTTTGCATACGAGCACGATGTCGCAACCGGCGTCGCGATGCGCGGCGATGCGCGCGCCGATGCCGCCGACGCTTTCCGCCGCGGCCATGCTGATGTCGTCGCTGAACACGACTCCGCCAAAACCGAGTTCGCCGCGCAGGATGTCCTGGACCCAGACGCGCGAATAACCGGCCGGGAGCGCATCCACGGCCGGATACGTCACGTGCCCCATCATCACGGCCTCCGCGCCTGCCGCGATGGCGTCGACGAAGGGCAGCATGTCGTCGCGGCGGATTTCGTCGAGTGCGCGCCGGTCGATGGCCGGTTCCAGGTGGGTGTCCTCGCGTACCGAACCGTGGCCCGGGAAGTGCTTGATCGTGGCCGCCATGCCGGCCAGGCGCATGGTGCGCACGTACTCCATGCCGAGCTGCGAGACGATTCCTGGATCGGCGTGGAAGGCACGCTCGCCGACGACGACATTGCGGATGGCGAGGTCGAGCACCGGCGCGAAGCTCAGGTCGATGTCGATGGCGCGCATTTCGCTGGCCATCAGCCAGGCGTGCTCGCCAGCCAGTTCCAGCGCCCGTTGCGGGTCGCGCGCGTAAACCTCGCCGATCCGCGCCAACGCGGGCAGGCGCGTGAATTCGCCGTGGAATCGCTGCACGGGCCCGCCTTCCTGATCCACGCAGACCAGCAGTGGTTCTGCGCGCACCGCACGGATTTCCGCGATCAATTCGCTCACCTGGTCACGCGAATCGAAATTGCGCTTAAACAGGATCACGCCGCTGACCTGCGGCGCACGGATCCAGTCGCACTCCTGCGGCGAGAGTTGCTTGTCCTTGATTCCGATGATCAGCATGGAACGGGCTATTTCCTGTCGAATACGGCAATCGATTCTACATGCGCCGTGTGCGGAAACATGTCCATCGCGCCGGCGCTGGTCAGTGTGAATCCGTGGCGGTTCACGAGCGTACCCGCGTCGCGCGCAAGCGAAGCCGGATGGCAGGACACGTAGACCACGCGGCGCACGCCCTTGCGCGGGAGGTATTCGAGCAACGCTTCGGCACCGCTGCGCGGCGGATCGAGCAGCACGAGATCGTAATCGGCCCGCGCCCACGGCACGTCGCGCTGTTCCGCGGCGAGGTCGGCCGCGAAGAATTGCGCGTTGGCGATGCCGTTGTGGTGCGCGTTTTCGCCGGCACGGCGCACCAGCCCCGCCTCGCCTTCCACGCCCGTTACCTGCGCAGAGCGGCGCGCCAGCGGCAAGGTGAAATTGCCGAGGCCGCAGAACAGATCCAGCACGCGATCGGTCGGCTGCGGATCGAGCAGGCCGAGCGCATGATCGATCATCGCGCGGTTCATGCCGGCGTTCACCTGCACGAAATCGAGCGGCTTGAATTCGAGTTCAACGCCGTAGTTCGGCAAGCGAAACGTCAATTGCGCATCCGCCGGCCACAGCGGCGCGACGCTGTCGATGCCGCC
>DASTAL010000500.1:0-3056 GCA_035712685.1 Rudaea sp.
CTCGTCGATCGGCAACGCGGGCAGGAACAGTACCACCGGCAGCAGGAGCAGCAGCCACCACACGCGGCCGTCGGCGGCGAGGGAGCGCAGCCAGCGCGAAACGGAATTGTCGGCCATCATCACTTCGTCGGCGCGGGAAAGACGCGCATTGTGCCATGCGCCGGCGCGACGCCGCAGCGATATCAGGCCTGCTGCGCGTCGTCGCCGTGCGCGACGGGTTCCGGCGCCAGCGCAAACAAGTCGCGCGCACGCGCGGCGACCGGTTCGATCAGCGGCAATACCGATTCCAGTTCGGCCGCATTGCGCTTCCATTTGTCCGGATCGGGCGTGCCAAGCGTGTAGCGCGACAGCGGCAGCGGCCCGCTCAGGTCGTGGTCCCACTGCAGGCCGAGGAAGCGGCACAGCCGCGCGATCTCGGATTGCGGATCCGCGACCAGGCGGCTGTAACTGGCCACGCACCAGCGCTCCGGCGGCAGGCGCTGCAAGTCGTCGATCAGGGTTTCGACGGTCGCCATCCACTGCCGAGCCACAATCTGCGCCAGATCCATGCCGCGCCATTCGCGCCAGCCCGGCGTCAACAGCAGCGACCACGGCGGGCCGGGCCAGTCCGGCAATTGCGGATACGTGACGAAGCGTCCGCTGCGCCACGCATCGAGCATGCTGCTCAGGGTTTCGCGCGGGTCACGGTACAAGTACACGAACGATGCGTTGCCGAACACTTCGGCCAGGAATGGCACGCGCAGGGCATTTTTCGGCGTCTTCTCCAGCAGACGGAACGTGCGCGCGGGATCCGGTCCCGAGCCATCGCGATAGCGCGCGCGTTCGGCAAACGCCGCGGCCAGAGTGCGCGCGGTGACCAGATCCGCATCGGCCGCGACGAGGCGATTGGAATCCCAACCGCGCGCGGCCGGCGACAGCGTGCCGATGTTTTCGATGACGCCATGGCTTTCGCCGCCGATCGTGGCCAGGTGCGGTGCCTTGGCCAGGGTCTCGAACAACAAGGTCGAGCCGGAGCGCGGCGGACAGACGATGAAAACCGGTCGGCGCAGACGCCGGCGCGCAGCCTGGTTCGCCGGCCGCCGCAGCGGCAATACCTGCGCCCTCACGTCGTTGCCCAGGGCGGCCTCGTCAATCAGTGAACGCAGCGCCGTGTGCAGCGCCACCTTGTTGCCGAAATGCAATCCATCGGTCGCGGCGCCGGTACTCGCAAGCAGGCGATCGAGCAGCGCCCGGTACTCAACGATGCCTTCGCCGCTGGCACCGAACGCGCTCCACAAGGACCGCCAGTCCTGCGTGAGCGCGGCCAATGCGGCGCGGATCTGCGCGCGTGCAACCTCGGTTCCCATGGCCTCGCGCTCGATTTCCGCTTCGAGCCAGGCCGCGATCGTGGCCAGTTCCCACGGCGACATCACGCGCGGACGGTTGACGCGCTCATAGCGCAAGGGCGGGTCCGCCGCCGCATCGAAGTCGACGCCAGCCGGCGCGAACGCTACCGGTTGCGCGGCGAACGGGTCGCGGCCGGCGGCCGCCAATGCCCAGAAATGCGCGGATCCCGGCGTGTCGATCACCAGATGGATGCGCGCCTCGGGCTGCGGATTGCTCACCCGATGCTCGCGCCAGGTGTCGAAAATCCAGCACTCGCCGGCCGCCATGTTCACCGCGCGTTCGCCGCACTGGAAGCGCGCCTGCGGCGAGGTGATCACCGGCACGTGCACGCGTACCCGCTCCCACCAGTAATAGCTGATGTCGGCATGCGCCTGCACCTCGCCGTCGCCGACGATGCGCATGAGCCGGGTACGGCCGATCGTCGAGCCGAGACTGGCGAGCACCTGGCGCAGATACGGACAGGCGCGCAGCGCCGGAGTCGGCGCCATTGCCCCGGCCGTGGCGTCATCGTTCGGGTCACCGCCCGCGGCGACCAACGGCATGGCGTCGTTGCCGGCAAACCCCTGCGGATGCGGTCGCCAGACGTCCTCGCCCAGGGCGGAAATCTCCGCGGCCAACCGCGCCGCGTCGAAACGCAGCGGCAACTGGATGAATTCCGTTGGCAATTGCATGCCGCCCCCAGGACTGTGATCCCCGCCGCAGCTTATCCGATCCGCGCTCGATCCCCCAACCGGTTGCCGGTGCCTGCATTGCCAGCTAGTATTGCGACGGGGTTCACAAAAAAACCGGGGAGCATCAAATGTCCGACCACCACGTCGACGCCGTCTTGGCGTCCAAGCCGCTTGCGCGCGCCGTCGCATCCGCTTTCGGCAAACCGAGCCTGCTCGCAGCAGCAGCCGCTGGATTCGTCCTCTCGCCCACCGCATTTGCGGCGACCTACACGGTCGGCAACCTCAACGACAGCGGCCCCGGCAGCCTGCGCGATGCGATTGCTCAAGCCAATGCGAATCCCGGCGCGGACACGATCACCTTCGCCAGCAACGTCAGCGGCACCATCACCCTGACCACCGGCAGCCTGGTCATCAACGACGCCGTCGACATCCAGGGCCCCGGCGCCAGCGTGCTGACTATCGACGGCAACGCGCAAGCCACGCGACCGTCCAGCCCAACCAATTACGGCTTCTACGGCAGCGACGTCGTTATCAATGGCGGCGGCGGCGGACAGGGCCGACCGACAACCACGCTCGCTGCCACACCCGTCACCTTTTCGGGCCTGACCATCACCGGAGGCTCGGCGCCGAACGGCGGCGGCATCAATGCCTACAACACCCTGCTGGCCGTCAACAACTGCGTGGTCACCGGAAACACCGCTCAATACGCCGGCGGCGGCATCAACATCAGCAGCTATTATTCCACGCTGACCGTGAGCAACTCCACGATCAGCAACAACACGGCCGGCAATACCGGCGGCGGCGTGGCCACCACTGATGCGGCCATTGCCATCCAGCAAAGCTCGGTGACCGGCAATACGGCCGGCCGCGGCGGCGGAGTTCACGCCCACAACGACAACGCCAATGCGCTGACCATCAGCGCGTCGACCGTATCGGGAAACACCTCGACCGGAAGTAGCTACTCTTACAGCAGCAACACGGGCGGTGGCGGCGTGTACA
>DASTAL010000501.1:0-4242 GCA_035712685.1 Rudaea sp.
AAACGTGAGCCTGCCGCAGGCGCGGCGGACGGCGTTAGCCTAGCGCGACGGCGTGCGTTTTGAAAATCGATTGTTCCGATTGATCGGATAGGTTTTATCTATCGACGGGGGCGCGGTCGCAGTGTGGGCGCGGGCGATTCGACGACGGCTCCGCGTGCATCCAGCAAACCCTTGGGCAAATCGCGAAAAATCTCCGCGAGTTTCTTCAGGAATCCCGCCATCGCCGAACTCTTGCGCCAGATCATGGCAATGCGACGGCTTGGCGTTTGATTGCCGCGGAACGGCAGTAGGTGCACGTTGTCCGAATGCGCGACCGGCGGCTGCACCGCGAGCGTGGGCAGCAGGGTGATGCCGACGTTCGCCGCGACCATCTGGCGCAGGGTTTCCAGGCTTGTTGCGCGGAAGCCGGATTTCTCGTTCGCGCCGGACAGGTGGCAAACCTCCAGTGCCTGGTCGCGCAGGCAATGGCCGTCGTCGAGCAGGAGCAGGCTCTGGTCGGCGAGGTCGGCCATCTTGAGTGCCTTGCGATGACTGAGTTCGTGCTGTTCGGGCACGGCGAGCAGGAAGGGTTCCTCGAACAGGAATTCGGCATGCAGCTGATCGTCATGAACGGGCAGGGCGAGCACGCCGGCGTCGAGGCGGCCCTCGCGCAACAGGCGCAACACGACTTCGGTCTTTTCCTCGACCAGCAGCAATTCAAGGCGCGGGAAACGCTCGCGGATCTCCGGTACTACGTGCGGCAGCAGGTACGGCGCCAGCGTCGGGAAGATGCCCAGGCGCACCGTGCCCGATTCGGGATCGAGCGTGCGCCGCGCGATCGCCTTGATCTGCTCGACCTCGTTGAGCACCTCGCGCGCGCGTTGCGCGATCTCGCGGCCGACTTCGGTGAGCAGCACCTTGCGCGGCGTGCGTTCGACCAGGGCGACGCCGAGTTCGTCCTCGAGTTTCTTGATCTGCGTGGACAGGGTCGGCTGGCTGACGAAGCTCGCCGCGGCGGCGCGACCGAAATGACGGTGTTCGGCCAGGGCTACGAGGTAACGCAGGTCGCGCAGGTTCATGGGGTTTCTCCAATCATTCTTTACATCTATCGAAATTATAGCATCAATCGATTTGAATGATCGTTCGCGCATCCCTATCTTTGTCCCGTGCTCAGCCGGGCCGCCGTTCCAACCGCGACATCATTTCCAATCACGACATGAGGAGTCCACCATGCTTACCGTCGGCGACAAGTTCCCCGAATTCAAACTCAAGGCCACCGTGGCCATCGACAGCCTCGACACGGCGTTTGCCGAGATCGACAACGACACCTACAAGGGCAAGTGGACGCTGGTGTTCTTCTACCCGAAGGATTTCACCTTCGTCTGCCCGACCGAGATCAAGGGCTTTGGCGATCTGAACGCGCAGTTCCGCGATCGTGACTGCCAGGTCCTCGCCGCGAGCACGGACACTGAATTCGTGCACCTGGCCTGGCGCAAGGAGCACAAGGACCTGCGCTTCCTGCCGTTCCCGATGCTGGCGGATACGGCCAAGCGCCTGAGTTCCGCGCTTGGCATTCTCGATGCGCAAGAAGGCGTGGCCAAGCGCGCGACCTTCCTCGTCGATCCGGAAGGCATCATCCGTTTCGCCTATGTCACCGATGGCAGCGTCGGCCGCAATCCGGCCGAGGTCCTGCGCGTGCTGGATGCCTTGCAGACCGATGAGCTGTGCCCGTGCAATTGGAAGCAGGGCGAAGAGACGTTGAAAGCGGCCTGATCACAACGATACGAGCCGGCGGCGTCCTGCCGCCGGCTTTCAGGAGAACGAGATGAACCTGAACGAAATCAAATCCTCAATTCCCGACTATGCCAAGGATCTGCGCCTGAACCTGGATTCCGTGCTCGCCGAAACCGGCGCGCCGGGCCTGAGTCAGAAACAGATCGGTCTGGTTGCGCTGGCCAGTGCGATCGCGGCGCGCCACGCGCCGCTGGTCGCGGCGATCGGCGCCGAAGCGGCCAAGCACGCGAACGCACAGGAACTCGACGGCGCCCGCAGCGCCGCCGCGATCATGGCGATGAACAACGTCTACTATCGATTCACGCACCTGGTGTCGGACCCGGAATACCAGACCCTGCGTGCTGGATTGCGCATGAACGCGATGGCCAACCCGGGCTGCGACAAGATGGACTTCGAGCTGTGCTCGATCGCGGTGTCTTCGATCAACGGCTGCGGCCAGTGCATGGATTCGCACGAGAAGGCGCTGAAGAAGCACGGCGTATCCGCGCAGGCGATCCAGGGCGCGGTGCGCATCGCCGCGGTCGTGCACGCGGTGGCGGTGGCGTTGGAACAGGCATCGACAGTGGGCGCTGAACTCGCTGTCGCAGCTTGACCATTCTCCGTTCGGACTGAGCGTAGCGCCGAAGGCGCGAAGTCGAAGCCCACGCGCGGCACTTCGACTTCGCCGCTGCGCGGCTACGCTCAGTGTGAACGGCTAATGGTATCGCTTCTGGCGGCATCGATGTGCTGGATGAACGCCAACGTATCGGCCAGTGTGGGGATATGCGCCTCGTGCCCGCGAGCGAGTGCCAGCAGGATGCCGTTGTGGCCGACATCCGGATACAGTTTCAGTGTGGCCGTGCCGTCCATCGCCTGCGCGCGTTCGGCCATTCCCTCGGCATTGTTGGGCGGCACTTCGTCGTCGTCGGTGCCCTGCAAGAGCAACATCGGCGGCTCGTCGCCGTCGACGAAATTGATCGGCTGCGAATCGTAGCGGCCTTTCGCGTCGTCGCCGAAGATCTCGGGCTCATCCTCGACGAAGGGCAGGAATGCATAGGCGCCGGCCACGCCGATCATGCCGGCGAGGTCGCGCGGCTGCATGCCGACGGCAGCGAGGTAACGCTTGTCGCAGGCGAGCAGGGCGGCGATCTGGCCGCCGGCGGAGTGGCCCATCACGAACAGGCGCCGCGGATCGCCGCCGAATTCGGCGGCGTGCTCGCGCGCCCATGCGACCGCACGCGCGGCATCGTGCATGAACGCGGGGAAATGCACGTAGGGATATTTGCGGTAGTCCGGAATGAGCACGACCACGCCGTTGTCCGCGAGCGCGTCGCCGACGTAGCGGTACCAGTGGCGCTTGCCTTCGCTCCAGCTGCCGCCGTAAAAAAACACCACGACCGGATCTCCGCTCGCACCGACCGGTGCATAGGCATCGAGCGCGAGGTCGTGCCCGGCATCGAACACGATGCGATCGCGCTCGACCACGTTGCGCGAGTATTCGAGCCGGTCCACGGCCGCAAAAAACACGTCGGCGCAGCCGCCGAGCGCGAGTACGCCGGCGGCCAGCAGCAGACGATTGCCAAGCCGGCGCGCGCTTCCTATCATGCGGCGTATTCTGTCATGTGCTGATGTTGATAGACATTAAGTTGATGGACATTAAGCTGATGGAACAACCACCGTCACAACGCTCCGGCGCGCTGTTCGCCGACATTCCCGAGCGCGGCACCACGGACAACCTCCTGCGCACAGCGCAACAGCACCACGTGGCGCTGTCGAGCATGGCCGACACCAAGGCCAACATCATCATCACCATGTCGTCGATCGTGCTGACCGTGATCCTGAGCCGGTTGGGCGATCCGGTCATTGGCGTCGCCGCGCTGATCCTCGGCGCGTTCACGCTGGTTGCGCTGCTGCTTGCCATTCTGGCGGTGCTGCCGAAATTCCGGCCGCCGAAACTCAAGCCGGACGGTACGCTGCCGCCTGACTTCAATCTCTTGTTCTTCGGCCATTTCGGCGTGCTTGCGCGCGAGCGCTACCTGCAGGAAATGGCCCACGCGCTGGCCCGCGATGGCTCGCCGTATGCGACCTGGGCCGCGGACATCTATTCGCTGGGCGTGTATCTCGCGCATCACAAATACCGCTACCTTCGCTGGAGCTACCTGTTCTTCCTCGCCGGCTTCGTGCTGGCCTGCGCCGAACAGGCTTGGCGCCTGCTCACGCATGCGGGCGCGGCTTGACCCCGCCGCTGCGCCGCCTGCGTTGCATCCGGCTATCGTCCACGTCACGGGAGCGTCGCATGCGCATCGGATCCGTCCTGATCGGCTGCCTTCTTGCTTTGTCCACAAGTATACAGGCACAAGTGCCGGCAGATACCAGTCTGCCGTCCACCCTGAAGGATTGGCGCGCCTGGGTCATGCACGACCTGGACTACCGTGCCTGTCCGTTCGTGGCCACGCGCGCGCCGAACGCAGCCGGCGATTTCGTCTGCGC
>DASTAL010000502.1:0-4356 GCA_035712685.1 Rudaea sp.
ATACCAGCGTGGTATGGGAACTGTCTTATCCGGCCGTGCTCAATGCCTGCGCGCGCATCCCGCAACTGCATGCGCAATTGACGCGTGCGCTTGCTGCGCAAATCCGCAGCACGCACGGCTGGATGCTGGCCTTGGGCACGCTCAGTGCCGAACAGCGCGTCGCCGCATTCTTGCTCGATGTCGCCGCGCGCCATGCGGCGCTGGGCTTCAGCGCCCGGCAATTCGTGCTGCGCATGAGCCGTGCCGACATGGGCAGCTTTCTTGCGCTCAAGCACGAAACGGTCACGCGTGCGCTGTCGGCGCTGAGTGCGCAGGGCTGCGTGTGCGTGAAGTGGCGCGAAGTGCAAATCCTCGACGCGCGCAGGCTGCACGCCATCGCGCGCGATGGGGACGGCGCTGGCGTGGAGACGAAAGCGGGCCGGGAACTGCGTCCGCCGTCACGGCCGGCGTATCGCGGCGACGCAGTCCTGGCCGCGGCGTAAGCGCCCCGGCGGCGGGTCGCGGCACGCCGGTCAGACCCGCTGTACGCGCGGGGTGAACACGTAGCCCGCGCCACGCACGGACTTGATCAGTTCCGGATTCGCGGCGTCGCGCTCGATCTTGCGCCGCAGGCGGCCGACCTGGACGTCGATCGAGCGGTCGAAGGGACCGGCCTCGTGACCGTGCAACTGGCTGACCAGCTGGTCGCGCGACAACACGCGGCCCGGCGCACTGAGGAATGCGACAAGCAGCTCGTATTCGCCGGTGGTCAGTTGAATCGGGTCACCGCCCCGTCCCTGCAGGCTGCGCATCTGCGCATCGAAGCGGAAGCCGGCGAATTCCATCGCGTTTGCATCGGTGCTGCGCGCCCGCGGCGGCGAAATCCGGCGCAACACGCTGCGCACGCGTGCCAGCAGCTCGCGCAAGTCGAATGGCTTGGCGACGTAGTCGTCGGCCCCGAGCTCGAGGCCGACGACCTTGTCGACGGATTCGCCGCGGCCGGTAACGATGACGATGGCTCCCGTCCAATGCGCGCGCAGGTATCGCGTGAGTTCCAGGCCGTCCTCTCCCGACAGCCCGAGATCGAGCAGGACGATGTCGACCGCCTGTTCCGCGATGGTCGTCCGCATGGCCGCGCCGTCGTTTGCGGTGCTCACGCGAAAACCATGCCCGCCGAAGTAGCGCACGATCAAGGCGCGGATTTCCGGATCGTCGTCGACGATCAGAAGGTGCGGCTGCGAAGCCTGATCGATGCTGGCATTCGGTTCCATGGCCTGGATGCGGTTCCGGAAAGCCGGGGCCAATTTTAGAGTTTTCGGTGCCGCAGTTCAAAGCGGAGGCTGGAGCCGGGCTTGGATATCTGCGGCGGCTTGTGCGATTTCGCCTGTGACGTCGATCGCGTTGGTCTCGTGACGGATCGTGTTGCACGTCGCGATGACCCCGGGGCTGGCGGCGCGCAGCGTCGGCAGCGCGTCGCCGCAGAACAGGGCATGGACGCCGATGCAAACCGGCGCCGCCGCTCCGAGTTCGCGCAACCGGTGCGCGGCCGCAGCCATCGTCCGTGCCGTCGAGACGATGTCGTCGACGAGTACCGGCGTGCGTCCCGGCCAGGCCGTGATGTCGGGCACGGACACGGCGACGTCGCGATCGCCGCGGCGATCCTTGCGCAGCACGATCCACGGGCAGCCGACGCGCTGGGCGATCGCCGCCGCCCATTGCGCGCTTTCCTCGTCCGGGCCCATGATCAATGGCTGCGCGACGTTCTCGACGATCCAATGCGCAATCGGCGTGGCGGATGAGGCGATCGCGGTGGGCATCGGGTAGATTTCATCGAGTGTGCGATAACGGTGCAGGTGCGGGTCCATCGTCACCAGCCAGTCGATCGCGCGCGCGAGCCAACCTGCGAAAGTCCGCGACGTGATCGCTTCGCCCGCGTTGAAACGTGCATCCTGGCGCATGTAGGCAAGATACGGCGCGACCAGACCGACGCGCCGCGCGCCGCATTCGCGCGCGGCATCCGCGGCAAAGAGCAGGCCGCAGACCTTGTCGTCGGGTTGCTCGAGGCCGCACACCAGAATCACGTCGCGGTCTTTTGGCAACGTCATCAGCCGTACATAAGTTTCGCCGTCCGGAAAGCGCCGCAGCGACACGGGCGCGATCTCGCCGTGCACGCGCGACGCGATCGCCGCGGCCAGCGGTTCATGCCCCGGCCAGGCATAGATCAGGGGATTCATGTCGGCGCCAATTCGATCACGCCGGCTTGCCGCCGCGCGTAGTCGAGCGCGTAGGCGAGTTCGCCGGGCGACTCGGCGTGAACGGCGTAAAGCGGCTGCCTTGCTTCCACGCGCGACCCGACGGCGGCAAACAGGTCGACGCCGGCGCCGGGCGCGCGCGGCGCGCCGGCGAGCTTGGCGATGCGCGCCAGGCGCCGGTTGTCGATGCGTGCGACCGTCCCCTCGGCATCGGCTTCGATCACGTGGCACTGCCGGGCGACGACGGGTTCGCGAAGGCCGCCCTGCGCCAGCGCGATCGCCTCGAACTTGCGCCACGCGCGCCCGTCGTCGAGCACGGCGCGCGCCAGCGCCGTGCCATGCCCCGGCGCCGCGCGACCGGCATGTTCGACGATGCGCCCGGCCAGATCGAGTGCGCGTTCGCGCAGATCGGCGGGCGCCTGCAGTTCGTTGCGCAGCACGGCCAGCACGTCGCGGGCCTCGAGTGCCGGGCCGATGCCGCGACCGACCGGTTGCGTGCCGTCGCTGATGACGACCTCGACGTCGAGTCCCAGCATGCGCCCGACTTCGACCAGGTGCGCGGCGAGCGCGTTCGCCGCAGCTTCACTGCGGATTTTCGCGGTCGGGCCGACCGGTATGTCGATCAGGGCGTAGGTCGATCCCGCCGCGACCTTCTTCGCGATCACCGAAGCGATCATCTGCGCTTCGCTATCCAGGTCGAGCGGGCGTTCCACGCGGATGAGGATGTCGTCGACCGGGCTGAGGTTCACGCTTCCGCCCCAGACGATGCACCCGCCTTCGGCTTCGACCACCTTGCGCATGGAGGCGACGTCGAGCGCCACGGGCGCCAGCGTTTCCATGGTGTCGGCGGTTCCCGACGGGGAGGTGATCGCGCGCGAGGAGGTTTTCGGGATCGTCAGGCCCAACGCCGCGACGATCGGCACCACGATCAGCGTGGTCCGGTTGCCCGGAACGCCGCCGATGCAGTGCTTGTCCAGGACGCGTTGCTGCGGCCAGCGCAGGCGCGTTCCTTCGGCGACCATCGCCCGGGTGAGGGCCACGGTTTCGTCGATGCCCATGCTGCCGCCGGCGCAGGCGGTCAGGAACGATGCCATTTCCACGGTCGAATAATGACCGGCGCGGATGTCCGCCACGATGTCGCGCAGCGCCTGCGTGGAAAAGGCGTGGCCGAAGATCTTTGCGCGCACCTGGGCAAAAGACTCGACCGGGGCCGGATGGGCGAGATGCACCGTTCCGCTGCCGCAGCCACCCGACATTCGCCATGCGGCTTCGGACAATCCCACCTCGTCCGCCGCCAGCGCGCCGAAGCCCCGGGGCGTCACCACGTTGAGCGTGGCGACCATGTGCTGGTCGTCCCAGCGCAGTTCGACGCGCGATAGCGACTCGAAGCCCTCGGATTTGCACACGTGCGAATCCTCGCGCAGATAGACGACGGGTTCCTGGTACGTGTCGATGCCAAGGCGGCGCGGCCTGAGCGCCTGCGAATCGGCGCCTGCCGCCTCCTCAAACTGGATTTTCATCGGATCCGCATCTCCATGGAGCCTGCATGAATCTATCGCGGCGGCCCGGCATCGCACATGATACCGGTCAAGATGGCATTCATCCTCGTGATGGCAAAACTCAGCCGGAGATCTTGACAACGATCAATGCCGGCCAGTGCGCCGCAGTTAGCATTAAAAAAAACAACGGCGGAGCAGGTCATGGCAAGACTGTCGGGAAAGGTCGCCATCGTCACCGGCGCGGCAATGGGCATCGGGCGCGCCTGCGTCGAGCGCATGGCGCAGGAAGGCGCGCGCGTTGCCGTGGTCGACACGCAGGCGCAATCGGGCGAGGCCGTCGCCGCCGGCATCCGCCAGCGCGGCGGACAGGCGCGCTATTTCACCTGCGACGTGACCAGCGAGGCCGCCGTGCAGGCGCTCATGCAGCAGGTCGCGGATGCCTTCGGCCGCATCGACATCCTGGTCAACAACGCCGGCATCTCCGGCATCGACAAGCCGACGCACGAAGTGACCGAGGCCGAATGGGACCGCGTGCAGGCGGTCAACGTGAAGGGGCCGTTCTTCTGCACCAAGCATGCGATCGCGCACCTGCGCCGCGCCGGTGGCGGCAGCATCATCAACCTGTC
>DASTAL010000503.1:0-2035 GCA_035712685.1 Rudaea sp.
CATTGTGCGTTGGTTTCTTCGTCGCGCTGGTGCTGGCCTGGTACCACGGCGAACGCGGCGCGCAGCGCGTGTCGAGTACCGAACTGGTGATCCTCGCGCTGCTGCTGGCCATCGGCGGCGGTTTGCTGTGGCGGTTTGCGCGCGCGCCTGAAGCGATGTCGGTGATGGCATCGACGACCGGAGCCACTGCGATTTCCGACAAATCCATCGCCGTGCTGCCGTTCGAAAACCTGTCCGGCGACAAGGACAACGCCTATTTCGTCAGCGGCATGCAGGACATGATCCTGACCAGCTTGGCAAAGTTCGATGGACTCAAGGTGATCTCGCGCACCTCTACCGAAAAATACGCCAGCCGTCCGGAAAACCTGAAGCAGGTCGCCACCGACCTGGGCGCCGCGCACATCCTCGAGGGCAGCGTGCAACGGTCGGGCGACAAGGTGCTGATCAACCTGCAGCTGATCGACGCGCGCAGCGATACGCATTTGTGGGCGGAAAGCTACGAGCGACAAGTCGCCGATGTGTTCAGCGTCGAGCGAGAAGTCGCCGGAGTTGTCGCCACGGCCCTGCGCGCCAAGCTGTTGCCGGCCGAGCGCGCCAGCATCGGCCAGGCACCGACGGCCAATGCACAAGCGATGGATTCGTTCCTGCGTGGTGAATTCGAGACACGGATCTTTATAGCGTCAACGGCTGATGTCGACATCAGGGCGGCCATCAGCCATTACGAGCAGGCCGTCGCGGCCGATCCGCAATTTGCTCTGGCCTGGGCGCGCCTCGCCGATACGCGGCTGTTGCTATACTGGTCAGGCAATGCCGCGGTGCCCGATCAGGCTCTGGCGGTGAGCGCCCGCAGCGCCGCCAATCGCGCCGTGCAATTGGCGCCGGACTTGCCCGAGGCCGGATTGGCCATGGCGCAGATCAAATACCGGCTCGACCTCGACTACGCCGGCGCGCTGGTCGCATTCAACGCCGTGCTCGCGCGACGCCCGCAAAACACCGAAGCGCTGATGGGCAAGGCCCAGTCGTTGCGGCGGCTGGGGCGCTATGACGAAGCGATCGCGGCCTACACGTCCGCGCTTGCGATCGATCCGCGCGATAGCTCGCCCTCGACCGATCGCGGCATTACCTATTTTCTGGCAGGCCGGCTCGCGGCGGCCGAAGCCGATTTCCGGCGCTCGCTAAGCATCAATCCGACCGATGACTATGCGGCATCCAATCTGGCCGAGTTGTTGCTGTATCGCGACGGTAATGCCGGCACGGTGCTGGATGGCGTTCACAGCCAGCAAATGATCGTCGTTGCAAACCGTGTCCAGGCCTTGCTGTTGCAGCGGCATTTCGATGCCGCATTGGCGGCGCTCGACGCAGCGCACTCGGCCAATGGCAACGAACAAGGTTTTGTCATCCTGCGCGCGCAAACATTAGCCGAAATGGGCAATGAAAATGCGGCGCGCGACTTGCTGCAGCCGGTCATAGATGGCTATCGCATGGCCATGGCCGCACTGCCGGTCAATTCCGGCAGCGGGCAGAATGCACGCTTCCGGCTGGCGACGGCCGAAGTCCTGCTTGGCAATGCGCAACAGGCGCTGCAATTGACGCGTCAAGGCCTGCAGTTGTTGCCGCCGCAAAAGGATTTCGCCAATGGCTCGGTCGGGCTGGGACTGGCCGCGCGCGTTTATGGAATGCTCGGCCGCACGGACTTGCTCCTGCCGATGCTGGCGCGCATCCGTGCGTTGAACGGCACGGACATGGCGACGTCGGCGGCAAACTTGCGGCTGGACCCGGTGTGGGACAAGGTGCGCAACGATCCCGGTTTCCAGGCCGAGATTGCGCGATTCGCACAAAAGCAAACCGCGCAAACCTTGCGAACGACTCCATGAGCAAGTTTTTCATCCGCCTCAAGCAACGCAAGCTCGTGCAATGGGCGCTGGCCTACGTCGCGTTCGCGTTCGCGCTGCTGCAGGGCATCGACATTGTTGCGCAGCGATTCGGCTGGCCGGAATCCGTCGAACGCATCCTGATCCTTGCATTGTGCGTTGGT
>DASTAL010000504.1:0-2061 GCA_035712685.1 Rudaea sp.
GGCGGCGAGCGCCGGCGCGTGGAAATCACCCGTGCGCTGGCCGCCAGGCCGCGCTTCATGCTGCTCGACGAACCCTTCGCCGGCATCGATCCGATTTCGGTGGTGGAGATCCAGCGCATCGTGAAACAACTGCGTGCGCGCGGCATCGGCATCCTGATCACCGACCACAACGTGCGCGAAACGCTCGGCATCTGCGACCGCGCCTACATCATGAGCGAGGGCACGGTGTTGGCCAAGGGCGCGCCGGCCGACGTGCTGGCCAACGACCGGGTGCGTGAGGTGTACCTGGGCAAGGAATTCCGGATGTAGCTTTGCGGGGCTGGCATTGCGCCAACCGATCCAGTATAGCGCGTTTGCGGGCATTGACGGACAGCCCCGCACCGGGGCTATGCTCAGACATCGGACGCAGGCCGCGCCCGCCTGGAACCTGTCGTGAAGCCCGCGTTACAACTTCGAATCAACCAGCAACTGGCGTTGACGCCGCAGTTGCAGCAGGCGATCCGCCTGCTGCAGTTGTCCAGCGTCGAGCTGGAGATGGAGTTGCGCGAGGCGCTCGAATCCAACCCCCTGCTGGAACTGGCCGAAACCGAAGGCGGCGACGGCGAAGCCGAAGCGCAGGCCGATGGCGATACCGTGGTCGACATCGCCGGCGACGCCGAACCGGCGACCGCGGAACGCGACGAGCCGAACTACGATGAGCCCATGGATTTCGAGCTCGAGCGCAGCGACTACGGCGCACCCATGCCCGAGGATGCCGAAGGATTCGAGGCCCAGGACGGCGAACCGGAGGATCTGCGCGATCACCTGTTGTGGCAGCTCAATCTGACTTCGATGTCGGCGCGCGACCGCGCCATCGGCGTGACCATCATTGAGGCGATCGACGACGACGGCTACCTGCACGAAAGCGACGAAACATTGCAGTCCAACCTCGCCGGCCTGTACCGGGTCGGCGGGGACGAAATCGAGGCCGTGCGCCACCGCATCCAGCAGTTCGACCCGCTCGGCGTGGGCAGCCGCAGCTTGAGCGAATGCCTGTGCGTGCAACTGGACGCCTGCGATCCGCAGACTCCCGGCTGGCACGCGGCCAAGACAATCGCCGCCGAGCATCTGGAGGAACTGGCACGCAACGACCGCACCCGCCTGTGCCGGCAACTGAAGGTCGACGCCGACGGCCTGGACGCGGCGATCGCCCTGATCCGGTCGCTTGATCCCAAGCCCGGCGCGCAGATCGATCCCGGCAAGGCGGAGTATGTCGCGCCAGATGCCTACGCGTTCCGGCACAACGGCCGCTGGAGCGTGGGCCTGAGCCCGAACTGCCAGCCCAAGCTGTCCATCAACCAGCAGTACGCCGGCCTGATCGCGCGTGCGCGCCGCGACGACGCGGCGTATTTGCGCGGGCAACTGCAGGAGGCGCGTTGGCTGATCAAGAGCCTGGAGACCCGCGCCGACACCGTGCTCAAGGTCGCCGGGGCGATCGTGCGCGCGCAAAGCGCGTTCCTCGATTTCGGGCCGGAAGCGATGCGCCCCCTCGTGCTGCGCGACATCGCCGAAGAAATCGGCATGCACGAATCCACGGTTTCGCGCGTGACCACGCGCAAGTACCTGCACACGCCGCGTGGCACGTTCGAGTTCAAGTATTTCTTCTCTTCCGGCGTGGCCACCGTCGATGGCGGCGCCGCCTCGGCGACCGCGATCCAGGCGATGATCCGCAAGCTGATCGACGAGGAAATCCCGGCGCGTCCGCTCTCGGACCAGACCCTTACCGTGGAACTGAATCGTCGCGGCATCGAAGTCGCACGCCGCACCGTGGCCAAGTACCGCGAGGCGCTGCACATCCCGTCATCCAACGAACGCAGCCGGCTCGGCTGAAAGGAGCACACTGGAACCCCGGTGAAGATCGCAGGTCTGAATCAATGTCCCGCCAGCGCGGGACGACGTCTCATTCGTCAATTTCTGGAGGCAGGTTATGCAGATCAATGTCAGCGGTCATCAGGTTGCCGTCACCCCCGCCCTGCGCGATTACGCGGTCGGCAAGCTCGAACGCATCGTCCGCCATTTCGA
>DASTAL010000505.1:0-2103 GCA_035712685.1 Rudaea sp.
CAGGTGTTGCACGACCTGCACGAGTCGGTGCCGTTCCTCTACGACAACACCGTCGGCGACGGCCCCTACAACGCGTGGATCGATCCGATCCTGACCGGCGAATGGCAACAACTCGGCTGGAACAACATCGAGCAGATGACCAAGTTCGGCATGCCCGGCGTATTCACGCACGGCGACTTCGATACCTGGAGCCCCGGATATCTCATGTTCATCGCCGCCATGCACAACGGCATCAGCCGCCTGTACGAAACCTTCGGCAACGATGGCGCCGACACGGTCGAGCGCATCCTCGATCCGGACCAGTACGCACGCACCTGGTACAAGCCCAATCCGCCCCTGCCCAAGGTGCTATGGTCGCAGCGCGACAACAACAACTACACGCAGACCGGACTGCTGACCGCGCTCGATTATTTCGCCCAGAACGGCCAGAAATACCTGACCAACTTCTGGCTCAAATCCAGGAACTCGATCGAAAAACCGCAGCTAGCGGGACCTGCGGCGTATGTCCTGCCTGCGGACGACGCGCATCCCGGCGCGCAGGCGGAACTGCTGCGCGTGCTGGCGAAACAGCACGTCGAGCTCAGCCGCGCCGATGACGCGTTCAGCGCGCAGGCGCCCGCCCCGACCGACGCGAAGCCGGCGAAGGACAAGCAGCCGACCGAACCGCCCCAAGCCAAGACCGCGGCGCGCAGCTTTCCGGCCGGAAGCTGGATCGTGCGCATGGACCAGCCCTATTCGCGCATCGCCGACACCCTGCTCGACCGCCAGTACTGGGCGCCGGACGATCCGCAGAAACATCCCTACGACGATACCGGCTGGTCGTTCGGCGACCTGTTCGGCACGACCGTGCTGCGCATCGCCGATCCGGCCATCCTGAAAGTGCCGATGCGCAGTGCCGAAGCTCCCACGCGGCCTGCGTTCACCGCGGCCGGCCTTGGCGTGAGCGGGAAGATGCCGCGCATCGCCATCCTGCACACCTGGCTGGACACGCAGACCGAAGGCTGGTGGCGCATGGCGCTCGACAAGCTCGGCGTCAAGTACGATTACATCAGCACGCAGGCCGTTGCGCGCGCGAAGAACTTGCGCGGGAAGTACGACGCCATCCTGTTCGGGCCGATCGGCGGCGCGGAGGCGAAGGACATCGTCGACGGCCTGCCGATGTACGGCAATCCCCTGCCGTGGCAGAAATCCGCGCTGACACCGAACCTCGGCCGCATCGATTCGACGCCGGACATTCGCCCAGGTTTGGGCCAGGAAGGCCTCGCCAACCTCAAGCGCTTCGTCGCCGATGGCGGCCTCCTGATCACCAGCGAGGATACGGCGAAATTCGCCATTGACGTCGGCCTCGCGCCGGGCGTTTCGGTGACGCCGCACGACAACGTGCGCGTGGTCGGCAGCGTGCTGCGTGCTGAGGTGGTCGACAAGAACAGTCCGGTCGCACGCGGCTACGACGCACCGTTCGCGATGTACAGTGCGCACGGCCTGTCCTTCGATGTCAGCAATCTCGTCGGCGGCGACAAGGGCTTGCCGCGCGCCGACAAGTTCAAACGCGTGACCGGACGCGGCGGCCCACACGATGCCGACATTCCCGAAGGCCGAGCCTATGCCGCGCCGCCGCCGCTGCCCGAGGCCAAACCCTGGCAGGCGCTGGCGCTGAACGTCGAGCAGGAACGCAACAATCCGCTCGTGATTCCCGCGGCGAACCGGCCCGAGGTGATCGTGCGCTGGGCCGACGCGAACGACCTGCTGGTGTCCGGCCTGCTGGAGCATGGCGACGCCATGGCGCAACGCGCCGCGGTCGTGCAGGCGCACTACGGCCGCGGCCGCGTGCTGCTGTTCGCGAACAATCCCTTGTGGCGCGGCGAAACGATCGGCAGTTACGCGCTCGTGTTGAACGCACTGGCTGCGGTGGCAAAATAAGCCGCCGCACGTTGTTTGTGCATGCGCCGATGCGTATCCTCGGCGCATGTCCGACCCTGTGCCGAAATATGCCGAACGCTTCCGCGGTTTCCTGCCCGTCGCGGTCGACGTGGAAACCGGCGGTTTCGACTGCGAGCGGGATGCGTTGCTCGAAATCGCCGCCGTGGTGATCGAGATGGACGC
>DASTAL010000506.1:0-4951 GCA_035712685.1 Rudaea sp.
CGGCCACGAAGGCGGCGGCATCGTCGAGGAAGTCGGCAAGGGCGTGACCGGCCTCAGGCCCGGCGACCACGTGATTCCGCTGTACACGCCCGAATGCGGCGAATGCAAATTCTGCCGCTCCGGCAAGACCAACCTGTGCCAGAAAATCCGCGCCACCCAGGGCAAGGGCCTGATGCCGGACGGCACCTCGCGTTTCTCGAAGAACGGCAAGCCGATCCTGCACTACATGGGCACGAGCACGTTTTCCGAGTACACCGTGCTGCCCGAAATCGCGCTGGCGAAAATCGATCCGGCCGCGCCGCTCGAAAAGATCTGCCTGCTCGGCTGCGGCATCACCACCGGCATCGGCGCGGTACTCAACACGGCCAAGGTAACGCCGGGTTCGAGCGTCGCGGTGTTCGGCCTCGGCGGCATCGGCATGTCGGTGATCCAGGGCGCGGTGATGGCCAAGGCCGGTCGCATCCTCGCCATCGACACGAATCCCGAAAAATTCGCTATGGCGAGGCAGCTCGGCGCGACCGATTGCGTCAATCCCAGGGATCACGACCGTCCGATCCAGGAAGTCGTCGTCGAACTCACGGATGGAGGCGTCGACTATTCGTTCGAGTGCATCGGCAACGTCAACGTGATGCGCTCGGCCCTGGAGTGTTGCCACAAGGGCTGGGGCGAGTCGATCATCATCGGCGTCGCCGGCGCCGGGCAGGAGATCTCCACGCGCCCGTTCCAGCTCGTCACCGGCCGCGTCTGGCGCGGTTCGGCGTTCGGCGGCGTCAAGGGGCGCTCGCAGCTGCCCGGCTATGTCGATCGCTACCTGCGCGGCGAGATCAAGATCGACGAGTTCGTTTCGGCCGAACTCCCGCTCGAACAGATCAATCAGGCATTCAACCTGATGCACGAAGGCAAGGTGATCCGTTCGGTCATCCGCTACTGAACCTGCTGCGCTCGGTATCTCACGCGCCGGCAGTGCTCAAAATCCTCACATACAAAAGTATGCTCCGGTTTCTGCGCGCTGGCGGCGCGTGATCTGCCATCGCTCGCGACGGTTCAGGGTGGGTCTCTGACGACTATTCGATGAACTTGCCCGGCGGCTTCGCGCGCGTGGACTTGATCGCGACGAATTGCGGCTCCTCGCCGTCCAGGCGCAACGCGATCAGTTCGCCACCCCAGACGCAACCGCCGTCAATGGCATGCACGCCCATGCCCTGGAAGCGCCCGAGCGCGGACCAGTGCCCGCACACGATGCGGATGCCGCGCTCGGCGCGTCCCGGCACTTCGAACCAGGGATACAGGCCGGGCTTCTGCGTGCCCGGCGCGCCTTTCTCGCGGTAGGCGATGCGGCCGCGCACGTCGCAATAGCGCAGGCGCGTGAGCACGTTGATCGCCGCGCGCAACCGGTCCAGGCCTTGCAGGTTCGGGCTCCAGCGATCCGGCTTGTTGCCGAACATCGACAGCAGCAAGCGCTTGGCGCCGGGGCCGCGCAGGTGTTCCTCCACCTCGCGCGCCGCACGCTCGGCATCTTCGCAGGTCCATTTCGGGGCGAGGCCGGCGTGAACCAGCATGAAATCCAGAGCGTGGTCCGCGTGCACGAGTGGACGCGTGCGCAGCCAGTCGAGAAGGGCGTCGCGATCCGGCGCGAATAGCACCTCGCGCAATTCCGGGTTGACCTTGGCCTGGTTCGCCTCGTCACGCTCGGCCACGGCAAGCAGGGACAGGTCGTGGTTGCCGAGCACCACAATGGCGCGCTCGCCAAAAGATTTCACCAGCCGCAGCACCTGCAGCGACTGGCCGCCGCGGTTGACGAGGTCGCCGCAGAACCACAGCACGTCATGCGCGGGGTCGAAACGTATTTTTTCCAGCAGTCGGGCCAGTTCGTCGTGGCAACCCTGGATGTCGCCGATGGCCCAGGTTGCCATCAGTGGAGAGTGCGCGGAATCGACAGCGTGAACGGCGCGATGGTCGCGTCGAAGCGGCGGCCATCGTCGGCCAGCATCTGGTAACTGCCGCGCATAGTGCCGACCGCGGTTTCCAGGATCGCACCCGATGTGTACTCGAAATTTTCGCCGGGATTCAGATGCGGCTGTTCGCCGACCACGCCGTCGCCGCGCACTTCCTGCACGCGGCCGTTGGCATCGGTGATGATCCAGTGACGGGTCAGCAATTTCGCCGGCACGCTGCCGGCATTGGCGATGCGGATCGTGTAGGCGAACACGTAGCGGTTGTCCGCGGGTGCGGATTCGTCGTCGAGGAAGCGCGTGCGCACGTCGACGCGGATAGCATAGGGATTGGAGGGCATGCAGGGATTGTCCGGCAGACCAGCGGTGCGGGCAAGCCCGTCAATGCATCTGCTGCGCCAGCGCCACGAAAGCGGCTGGTGGCAATTGCTCGGCGCGCGCGCGCGGATCGATGCCGGCGGCGACGATCGCGCGAGCGTCCAGCACGCCGGACAAGGCATTCGACAGCGTCTTGCGGCGCTGGCCGAACGCGGCGCGCACGATGTTGCCGATGGCCGCGAAATCGACGTCGGGTAGTGCCGAGGCGGGCAGCGGCGTGAGCCGCACTACCGCCGAATCGACCTTCGGCGGCGGCCGGAACGCGCCGGGCGGAACCTTCAGCAGCGGGTCGACCGTGCAGCGCAGTTGCAGCATCACGCTCAGGCGTCCGTAGGTCTTGCTGTCCGGCGCGGCGGCCATGCGATCCACCACTTCCTTTTGCAGCATGAAGTGCATGTCGGCGATCGCGGCGGCGTGGTCGAGACAGTGGAACAGGATCGGCGTGGAAATGTTGTAGGGCAGGTTGCCGACGAGGCGGATCGTTCCACCCTGCGCGAGCGCGGTGAAATCCACCGTGAGCACGTCGGCATTGATGATCGCCAGTTCGCCGATGTGGCGCGCCTTGTCGCGCAGCGGCTCGATCAGGTCGCGGTCGAGTTCGATGGCGGTGAGTTTTCCGGCGGCGCGCAGCAAGGGCAGCGTCATCGCGCCTTCGCCGGGGCCGATTTCGACGATGTGCTGTCCCGGCTGCGGCGCGATCGCGGCGATGATGCGGCGCAGGATGCCGGGATCGTGCAGGAAGTGTTGCCCGAATCGTTTTCTCGGGCGATGCGCGTGCTCGTTCATGCGCGAGCGAGTTCCATCGCCAGCTCCGCCGCCGCGATGAGGCTGGCCGGATCCGCCTTGCCGGTGCCGGCGAGATTCAACGCGGTACCGTGATCGACCGAGGTGCGCACGAACGGCAGGCCGAGCGTCACGTTGACCGAGTCGCCGAAACCCAGCGCCTTGAGCACGGGCAGGCCCTGGTCGTGGTACATCGCAAGGTAGGCGTCGAAGCGCGCGCGCTGCGCCGGCACGAACGCGGTATCGGCGGAGAGCGGGCCCTCCAGGCGCATGCCGTCGGCACGCAGCGCGGCGAGGGTCGGGGCGATGATGTCGATTTCCTCGCGGCCGAGATGCCCGCCTTCGCCGGCGTGCGGATTCAACCCGAGCACGGCGATGCGCGGGTTCTCGATGCGGAAGCGGTGGCGCAGGTCGTTGTATACGATGCGCAAAATGCGCACCAGCGTGGCCGGCGTGATCGCGGCGGGTACTTCGGCCAGCGGCAGGTGCGTGGTGGCCAGCGCGACACGCAAGCCAGGGGCCGCGAGCAACATGGCTACGTCGCACTTGGCACGATCGGCGAAAAACTCCGTGTGACCGGTGAACGCGATGCCGGCATCGTTGAGCACGCTTTTCTGCACCGGTGCGGTGACGAGCGCATCGAATTCGCCTTCGAGGCAGCCGTGCGCGGCGCGCGCCAGCATGTCGACGACGTAAGGCGCATTGCGCACGTCGAGCCTGCCGGGAACGATGGGCGCCGGCGCGGGGACATGCACGTAACGCAACGAACCCGGTGCACGCTCGCGCCGCCACTGGCCGTCGTCGGCATCGAGTTGCAGCGCGATGCCACAGGTTTGCGCGGCGAGCAGGAGAGAATCCTTGTCGCCGACGGCGATCAGGTCGGCGCGAAGATCGGTCGCCGCGAGCGCGGCGACGAGTTCGGCTCCGATTCCTGCGGGCTCACCCAGCGTTACGGCCAGCCGCGGCTGGAATGGCAGGTCGTTCACGATGCGGCGTTCAGGGCGCCGGCGTTGCGGTTTCCGGCTTGCTCTCCGCGCCGGGCAGGCGGATTTCGACGAACGCTTCCGAGCGCAACTGGCGTAGGAAATCGTCGTAAGCCTGCTCGGCTTTGCGGTTGCGGATCACATCGCGCGCCTGTTCGCGCCGCATTTCCTTGGTGCGGTCCTGTTCGCGCGTGCCTTCCAGTTGCATGATGTGCCAGCCCAGGTCGCTCTGGAATGGTTGCGAAACCTCGCCGTTCTTGAGCGTGGCGAGTTGGGTCGCCACCGACGCGCCGTACTGGTCGATGGGGAACCAGCCCATGTCGCCACCGGCACTGGCGGAGTTCGGATCCTGCGAATTCTTCTTCGCCAGCGCGGCGAAGTCCTCGTGGCCGTCGACGATGCGATGGCGGATGTCCTCGATGCGCTTTTTCGCCTCGGCGCTGTCGGTGAGCTCATCGACCTTGATCAGGATGTGGCGCGCGTGGTACTCGGTCACCACCTGCTTGCCCTCGGCGCGCTTGTCGACCAGCTTGACGATGTGGAAACCGCTCGGCCCGCGCAACGGTTGCGACACGCCGCCCGGCTGCATGCCCTCGACCAGGTTCGCGAACGCCTCCGGCACCTCGTCGAAGCGGCGCCAGCCCAGGTCGCCGCCCTGCAGCGCATCCTGCGCACTGGAGTACTGGATCGCGGCGGTGGTGAAGTCCATGCCGCCGTCGATTTTCGCCTTGACCTCGTCGGCCTTGGCGCGCGCGGCGGCAATTTGCGACGCATCGGCGCCGTCGGGCAGGCCGATCAGGATGTGCTGCAGGTGCACCTCGCCGGACTTGAGGCTGTTGCTGGCGAGCAGGATGT
>DASTAL010000507.1:0-2062 GCA_035712685.1 Rudaea sp.
GCTATGCCGCGATGGTCGGCCGGACCCTGCGCCTGCCGCTGACGGATCGCGAGATCCCGGTGATCGCGGACGACTACGTCGACAAGGACTTCGGGTCGGGCTGCGTGAAGATCACGCCCGCGCACGATTTCAACGACTGGCAGATCGGCGCGCGGCACAAGCTCACGCCAATCACGATGCTCACGCTCGACGCCAAGGTCAACGAGAACGCGCCGCAGAAATACCGCGGCCTCGACCGCTACGCCGCGCGCAAGGCCGTGCTTGCCGATCTCGAAGCGCTAGGCCTGCTGGTCGAAACAAAAAAGCACAAACTGCAGGTGCCGATCAGCCAGCGCTCGGACGCGGTGATCGAGCCGATGCTGACCGACCAGTGGTTTCTGGACCTGACATCCGAACGCGGCCGCAAGGCCATCACCGAACCGGCCTTGAACGCAGTGCGTTCTGGCGAAATCAAATTCGTGCCGGAAAATTGGGCGACGACCTACACGCAGTGGCTCGACAACATCCAGGACTGGTGCGTGAGCCGGCAACTGTGGTGGGGCCATCGCATTCCTGCGTGGTACGACGAGGCCGGCAACATCTTCGTCGGCGAGGACGAAGCCGACGCGCGCGCGCACGCCAGGACGCCGCCGGTCGGCGCGTTGCGTCAGGACGAGGATGTGCTCGACACCTGGTTTTCGTCGGCGCTATGGCCTTTCTCCACGATGGGCTGGCCGGCAAGCGGCCCGGTGACCGAAGGCGGCCATGTCGTCGCGAACTGGAAGGACGACCAGGCCTATCTACCCAGCGCCGTGCTCGTCACCGGCTTCGACATCATCTTCTTCTGGGTCGCGCGCATGGTCATGGCGACGCAGTATTTCACCGGCAAGGTACCGTTCAGCGAGGTCTACATCAACGCCATCGTGCGCGACGCCGAAGGCCAGAAGATGTCGAAGTCCAAGGGCAATACCATCGACCCGCTGGATCTGATCGACGGCATCGACCTCGAAGCGCTGGTGAAGAAATCCACGGCTTCGCTGCTGATCCCGCAGGTGCGCGAGAAAGTCGAAAAACGCATCCGCAAGGAGTATCCGAACGGCATCGCGCCGGTCGGCGCCGACGCGCTGCGCTTCACCTTCGCCGCGCTCGCCACGTATGGGCGCACGATCAACTTCGACCTCAAACGCGCGGATGGCTACAAGGCGTTCTGCAACAAACTGTGGAATGCGGCGCGCTTCGTGCTGATGAACTGCGAGGGTTTCGCCGTAGTGGCGGACGCCGCACTTGCACCGAAGACGGATGCGGAAAAGTGGATTTTGGCGCGCCTCGCAAAGACCCTCGCCGACGTCGAAGCACAGATGCCGCTGTACCGCTTCGATCTGGTCGCCCAGGCGCTGTACGAATTCGTCTGGAACGACTACTGCGACTGGTTCGTGGAACTGGCCAAACCGGCGCTCAACGGCGCCGACAAGGCCACCGCCGACTCGACGCGCCACACCTTGCTCGTGGTGCTCGAAGCCGTGCTGCGCGCGCTTCACCCGATCATCCCGTTCATCACCGAGGAAATCTGGCACGAGGTTGCGCCAACGCTCGGCCTTGCGGGCGATTCGATCAGCACGCAAGCGTATCCGCTCGCATCGCAATTCCGCATTGACGTGGCAGCCGAAGCCGAAACCGAATGGCTCAAGGCCGTGGTTTCGTCGGTGCGTCGTATCCGCAGCGAGATGAACATCGCACCCGGAAAACCGATTCCGCTGCTGTACGGGCACGGCGATGCGGCCGACCGCACGCGCGCGGCTGCATTCACCGACGCCATTGCCTTCCTCGCCCGCGCCGAATCGCAGCGCTGGCTCGCGGCCGGCGAAACCGAGCCGGCGTCCGCCGCGGCGATCGTCGGCACGATGAAGATCCTCATTCCGCTTGCCGGACTCATCGACCTCGACGCCGAAAAAGCACGCCTGGCGAAAGAGATTCAACGCCTCGAAACCGAAATCGCCAAATCCAACGCCAAGCTCGCGAACTTCGGCCCGAATACGCCGGCAACCGTGATCGAACAGGAACGCCAGCGCGTGGCCGAACGCAC
>DASTAL010000508.1:0-2689 GCA_035712685.1 Rudaea sp.
CTGTACACGCGGCTTGATAGCGACACGGGCAACTACCTCGCCGCGCGCGAGGCGGGCGATGCGACGGACAAGGCCAATGCGGCGCTGGACGATTTGCAGACGGCGGCGGCGCAGTGCGCCTCCACGCGCGGCTGCGACACCGCGCGATTCTTCGCCGCGTTCGACAAGCTGCTGCGCACGCCGGTGAATGCCGCTCCCGGTGCGGCGGACAGCGCCGACGAATCGCCGGATGCGTCCGCAGAAGCCGGCGAAACGTCTCCGGTGGCGGCCGTGCTGCCGCAGGCCGGGCGTGCGGTCGCGCTGCTCAAGGGCCACAAGCTCGGCGACATCATCGCCATGAACGATCCGATGAAGGTGGCGATCGAGCAGTGGTTGACCCAGTACCGGCCCAACCTGATGCGTGCCTGGGAAAATTACCAGTATCTGCGCCACGAGATGTGGCCGCAGTACGAGAAGGCCGGACTGCCCGAGGCGCTTCTGTTCGGCATGCTCGCGCAGGAATCCGGCGGCAAGGTGCACGCCGTGTCGCGCTCCGGTGCCAGCGGCCCGCTGCAGTTCATGTCCGCGACCGGAGCGCGCTTCGGGCTCGGCGTGGTCGACGGCTTCGACCAGCGCTTCGACCCGGCGTCGGCGGCGCGCGCGAATGCGGCCTACATCAACGAGCAGCTCGGCGTGTTCAACGACAACCTCGAACTGGCGATCGCCGCCTACAACGGTGGCGAGGGCGCGATGCAGCGGCTCGCGCAGCGGCACGACGAGGCGGGATTCTGGGATCCGAAAATCTATTTCGCGGTATCTCCGGAAACCCGCGACTACGTGCCGATGGTGCTGGCGGCGGCGTGGCTGTTCCTGCATCCGGATCGCTACAACCTGCAATTTCCGAAACTCGACACCACGCCGGCGCAAATCGTGCTCGCGCGTCCCGCGTCGCTCGATGAGCTGACCGTGTGCCTGGGCCAGGACGGCAACGCCGACGGCTGGTTCCGCACCCTGCGCAACCTCAATCCCGCGTATGACCCGCGCCAGAAGCTCGATGCCGGCACGCGTCTGGACGTCCCCGCACCGCTCGCCGTCGACTATGCGAAATTGTGCACAAGTGGAAAATGGGCCGAACTCGCGGCCGACTTGCATTCCGCCGCGTTGCCGGCGGCGCCCGCACAGCCCGCGCCGCGGCAGTACGTGGTGCGCAGGGGCGACACGCTCGGCGGGATTGCGCGCAGACATGGCTGTTCGAGCGGTGAACTGGCGCGCCTGAACCACCTCAAACCGCCGCATTACCTGCTCAAGGTGGGCCAGGATTTGCGCGTTTCGGGTTGCCGCCGCGAATAGCGGCCGCACAAAAGAGAACGCCGGGAAAACCCGGCGCCAAATCGACGTTGGAAAACCGTGCTCAGGCGACGGCTTGGCCGTTCTGCTGGGTGGTCCACAGCGAATCCGCCGGATTCGCCGGCATGGATTCCTTGAGCAGCCGCAGGGTACGCATCAGATGGCGATGCAACTGTTGCATGTCGCCGTACGCCGATTCCTTGGTCTCGTAGTAGGCCACGGTCAGCCACAGCGCGATGCCGCGCAATTGCAGATGCTGGTTATCGGCTTTCATGCGCGCGTAGCCGATGTCGGTGCCGTTGCCCCAGGGCTGGTAGCGCTGGCCCTGGTCGACGGTGCCGTAAAGGTGCGGGAACTCGCATTTCGCCGCGCTGGCGAATTCGCGCATGGCGATCGCCGCCAGCTGCCGGCGCGTCGCGAGCGGCAGCTCGGAAATGGCCCTCTCGATCTCCTTGAATTGCCGGTTGAGCTGGATCGAGCGGGTGAGAGCGATGATCCGGGTAACGATACGCATGTGCAGCCCCTGTAATTTCCCGATTGTGCCGGTCGTAGTCACTGTCGAACCTTATCAGATCGCCAAGACTCAACGTGCAAAGTACGTCACATTTCGACGTGGCGCGTCACATTTTGAGGGATGCAGGAAAAAATTGCACGTGAATTTTTGGGAATTGCGGATTCCGGCAACAAGCCAAGATGAATCAGTTATTTACCTGCTGGTACGGCCAATCGACATACCCATTTCGACCGGCATTTGTACGGACAAATCTGGGTCGAATTCTGCAAACCCGGATGGCAAGAGCAGGATTACCGTGGAACCCATGTTGAAGCGAGCCAGTTCCGCGCCGCGTTCGAGACGGATGCCCTTGCCGCGCCAGTCCTTGTGCACCACCGCGCTGGCATAGGGCGGGATTTCCACGCCGCTCCAGACGGTTTCCACGCCCGATACGAGCATGGCGCCGACCATGACGACGACGAACGGTCCGTGCGCGCCGTCGAAGTGGCAGACCAAGCGTTCGTTGCGTGCGAACAGGCGCGGCACAGCCTCGACGGCGAACGGGGCGACGCTGAACAGTCGCCCCGGAATGTGCACGGATTCGCGCAATGTGCCGGTCAGCGGCGCATGCACGCGGTGGTAGTCGCGCGGCGACAGATAGACGGTGATGAATCGGCCATTCGTGTACGGCGCCGCGGCGGCTTCATTGCCGAGCAGTTCGGCGACGGAATAATCCTGGCCCTTGGCCTGGAAGATACGCTCGTCCCGGATTGACCCAAGTTGGCTGATGCGGCCGTCGGCCGGGCAGGCGATGACGCGTTCGTCCGCGGCGACAGGGCGCGCGTCCGGTTTGAGGGCGCGGGTAAAGAA
>DASTAL010000509.1:0-1718 GCA_035712685.1 Rudaea sp.
GCTGGGCCACAAGGAAGACCTGGGCATCACGCTGGCACTGATTCCGCGCGAGACAAAGGGACTCGAAATCGGCCGCCGGCATTTCCCGCTCAACATTCCGTTCCAGAACGGCCCGCTGCGCGGCAAGGACGTGTTCGTGCCGATCGACACGCTGATCGGCGGCCCGCACATGGCCGGTCACGGCTGGCGCATGCTGGTCGAGTGCCTGTCGGTGGGACGCGGCATTTCGCTGCCGTCGAACGCGACCGGCTTCGTGCGGACGGCGGTTGCCGCGACCGGCGCGTACGCGCGCATCCGCAAGCAGTTCGGCCTCGCGGTCGCGCGCTTCGAAGGCGTCGAGGAAGCGCTGGCGCGGATCGGCGGCTATGCGTACGCAGTGACGGCGTTGTCGCGTGCGTCCGCCGCGGCGGTCGACCGTGGCGAGAAACCTGCGGTGGCTTCGGCCATCGCCAAATGCCACGCCACCGACCTCGGCCGCATCGTGATCCAGGACGCCATGGACGTGCACGGCGGCAAGGGCATCCAGCTCGGGCCATCCAACTACCTGGGTCGCATGTGGCAGGGCGCGCCAATCCCGATCACGGTGGAAGGCGCCAACATCATGACGCGCAGCCTGATGATCTTCGGGCAGGGTGCGATCCGCTGCCACCCGTGGATCCTGAAGGAAATGCACGCCACGCGCGAACCCGATCGCGCCAGGGCGCTGCGCGAGTTCGACGCGGCGCTGTTCGGCCACATCGGCTTCGGCATTTCCAACGCCGCGCGCGCGTTCGTGCTCGGCATCACCTTCGCGAAGTTCGGCAAGGCGCCCGGCGACGCCTACACGCGGCGTTACTACCGCAAGTTGAACCGCTATTCCGCGGCGCTCGCGCTGCTGGCCGACACCGCGATGGGCGTGCTCGGTGGCAAGCTGAAATTCAAGGAGAAGATTTCCGCGCGGCTCGGCGACGTGTTGTCGTATCTGTACATTTGCGCGGCGATGCTGAAGCGCTACGAGGACGAGGGTCGTCCCGAAGCGGAGCGTCCGATGCTGGCCTGGGCCTTCCACGATTCGGTGTGGCGGATGCAGATGGCGCTGGACGGCGTGATCCGCAATTTCCCGGTGCGCCCGGTGGCGTGGCTGGTGCACACGCTGGTGTTTCCGTTCGGCCGTCGCGAAGTGCCCCCGTCGGATCGGCTGGGCCGGCGCGTGGCCGCGATCCTGACCGCGCCGAACAGCGCGCGCGACGCGCTGGTGAAGGGCATTTACCTGACCCAGACGCCGAACAATCCCGTCGGGCGCATGCACGCGTTGCTGCCGGATGTGGTCGCGGCCGAGCCGGTCGAGCGCAAGTTCCTGAAGGCGATAAAGGCCGGCGGCAGCCTGCGCGCACACGATTACTTCGAACAACTGGCCGAAGCGCAGAAGCTGGGCGCGATCAGCGACACCGAACGCGCGATGCTGGAACGCCTGCGCCGCGCCACCGCGGAGTTCATCAACGTGGACGATTTCGATCCCGAGGAATTGCGCGCGAAGATCGTGCACGGCGGCGCGGATACGCAACGCTCATTGCACATCGCCTGATCGTTTCCATCGACGCTCGAAATGTAGGGCGGGTCTTGACCCGCCTTTCCTCAAGGGCCCGGCTTCAATGCGGGTCAAGACCCGCCCTACCGTGTTCGCGCGTGTTCGTGAACGTCACGCTTGGCCAGCGTTCCTGCGCGAGCTGCAGGTTCAC